>DATJCP010000353.1:0-11202 GCA_035514715.1 Candidimonas sp. | reverse complement strand
ACCAACCGGAGGTATATATGGCAAAAGCAGCTAAATTAGATAGCAAGACAGCAAAAATGAGTGATAAGGGTTTGCCTATCGATATCGGCATTTCCGACAAGGACAGGTCCACCGTAGCGGCTGAGCTCTCCAAGATGTTGGCTGACTCCTATACGCTTTACCTGATGACACACAATTTCCATTGGAATGTCACTGGTCCCTTGTTCAATACATTGCATCAAATGTTCATGGCGCAATACACTGAAGAATGGCAAGCGTTGGATGCTATTGCCGAGCGTATTCGCGCCCTGGGTCATTACGCGCCCGGCACGTATGCCGAATACGCCAAACTTTCATCCATTGCCGAACCAAGCTCCGTGCCCAATGCCGAAGAAATGATTCAGTTGCTGGTGCGCGGCAACGAAGCGGTTGCAAAAACTGCCCGGGCCGCCTTCAAAAAAGCCGATGGCGTCGATGACCAGCCTACCGCCGATTTGTTGACACAACGTCTGGATATTCACGAAAAAAATGCCTGGATGCTGCGCAGCCTGCTGCAGTAAAACCACTAGCGTTTCAAGCCCCGTTTTACGGGGCTTTTTTTATGGAAAACCATAGAGAAAACCCTGTGTGGATCGCTACCCCGGGCCAGTTCATTCGGTGTATGCTTTGCGGCATATCATCAGGAGGCTTTATGAAAACTCGTTTCACTCCCATTGCGGCTGCCATTGGCCTTGTTGCCGGTATGCTGCTGTCCACAGGCGCAAGCGCCGCGGACACCATTAAAATTGCTGTGGCCGGGCCCTTTACCGGTTCGCTTACCCAGTACGGCACCATGGTTAAAGAAGGTGTCGATACCGCCGTCGAGCAAATCAATGCTGCCGGTGGGGTGTTGGGTAAACAACTGGAAGCCGTTACCATTGATGATGGCTGCGAACCCAAGCAAGGCCCGGTTGTCGCCAACCGCGTGGTCAACGACAAAATTCATTACGTGGTCGGCCATGTGTGCTCTGGCGCTACCATTGCGGCAACCAGCATCTATAACAACGAAGGCGTGGTCATGGTTACCCCATCGGCTACATCGCCCGCTGTTACCGATGGCAAAGGCTACGACATGATCTTCCGCACCATCGGGCGCGACGATCAGCAAGGCCCCGCCGCGGCCAAGTTCATTATCGAAAAGATCAAACCCCAAAAGGTTGCCGTCCTGCATGATAAGCAATCATATGGCCAGGGTATTGCCAACTCGGTGAAAAGTGAGCTTGAAAAAGCAGGTATCAAGGTCGTGCTGTTCGAAGGCATTAATGCCGGCGATAGCGACTATTCCGCCGTCATTACCAAGTTGAAAACCACCGGTGCCGATTTTGTCTATTACGGCGGCTATCACCCTGAAATGGGCCTGTTGTTGCGCCAGGGCGCCGAGCAAGGCCTGAAGACCAAATTCATGGGTCCTGAGGGTGTGGGCAACCCCGACATCAACGCCATTGCCGGTGCGTCGGTGGAAGGCCTGCTGGTAACCTTGCCAGCTGACTTTACCAAAGATGCAGCCAACGCAGCCATTGTCAAAGCCTTCACTGACAAAAAGCGCGATCCTGGCGGTGCATTCCAGCTGACTGCGTATTCGGCTACCAAAACCATTGCCGACGGCATCAAGGGCGCTGGCGTCGATGACCCCGTCAAGGTAGCGGCTTACCTGCACGCCAATAGTGTCGATACTCCCATTGGCAAGATATCCTGGAACAAGCAGGGCGATCTTAATAATTTCAAGTTTGACGTATTTACTTGGCACAAAGACGGTTCCAAAACCGTTTATCAGTAATCGTAGCGATATCAGGCGGCGCTTAAACCAAGCGTCGCCCACAGCCACTGCTTATGCAGAAGCTGGTTGGGGGTTAGTTCAATAAAAAAGCGCCGGAATAACTCGGCGCTTTTTTATTGGATTCTTGAATAAGGGATTACGCATTTTTGGCGAGTAATCCTGCTACCCTGAAATCAACTTTCGATTCGCTTTCCTGTTTCGGCATCGAACCAATGCAGCGGATGAGCGCCATCGGAACCCACCTGAACGGTTTCCCCCAACTGCAATGGGAAGTCTTTGGTCAGACCTACCGGGCATCGCAGCACAACAGGGGTGTCACCGTGACGGCCGTGTATCAGCTGTTCCGACCCAAGAATTTCCACCATTTCGATATCGATGGGAATACCCGGTGCATGCAGCTTCATGTGCTCGGGGCGCATCCCCATGATGACTTTCCGATTTACCAAGGCGGCAGGAACAAGGCTGGCATCAATTTGAAGCGCCGATCCGTTTTCGTCCTGGACTTGTCGTTGAGCATCGATTTGCACAGGAACAAGGTTCATCGGCGGCGAGCCGATAAAACTAGCGACAAAAATAGAAGCTGGCTTTTCGAAGACTTCAATCGGCGTGCCGATTTGCTCGGGTATGCCTTTGTTCATGACGACCATACGCTGGGCCAGCGTCATGGCTTCGACCTGGTCGTGGGTAACATACAAACTGGTCGTTTTTAAACGATGGTGCAGCTTCTGGATTTCCAGGCGCATTTGCACGCGCAGCTTGGCATCCAGATTGGACAGCGGTTCGTCGAACAGGAATACTTTTGGATCGCGCACGATCGCGCGGCCCATGGCGACTCGTTGCCGCTGTCCGCCGGACAATTGCCGGGGGCGTCGATCAAGCAAATGGGAAAGCTCCAGGATCTTGGCGGCCCTGTCTACCCGGCTTTGAATTTCCTTTTTGTCCAGCTTGCGTATCTTCAGGCCATAGGCCATGTTTTCGAAGACCGTCATGTGTGGATAGAGCGCATAGTTTTGAAAGACCATGGCGATATCGCGTTCGGCTGGTTCCAGCTTGTTGACGACCTTGCCGTCGATGCTGATTTCGCCGCCGGTAACGCTTTCGAGTCCTGCCACCATACGCATCAGGGTGGATTTTCCGCAACCCGATGGGCCGACGATAACAATGAACTCGCCATCCGCAACGTCCATGTCTATGCCGTGTATAACGGCAATATTTCCGGGGTAGGTCTTGCTTACGTTACGAAAACTGAGTGTAGCCATGTGCTTGATTCCAAAATCGGTGTGCCGGGCAGGGCAGGTTCTTTTTTAATATGGTGTGCGCAGAGTGCTGGAAAAGTTATTTTTCAGCGTCGATCAGGCCTTTGACAAACCATCGTTGCATGAAAATAACCACGGCGGCAGGCGGGATCATTGCCAGCAAAGCGGTGGCCATGACCAGGTTCCATTCGGTAACGCTATCGCCACCGGCAATCATGCGCTTGATGCCGATCACGACCGGATACATGTTTTCTTGCGTGGTGATGATAAGCGGCCATAGATACTGATTCCAGCCGTAGATGAACTGAATGACAAACAGCGCGGCAATACTGGTACGCGACAAAGGCAACAACACGTCCTTGAAAAACCGCAAAGGGCCTGCGCCGTCTATGCGCGCGGCCTCGATCAGTTCATCGGGTACCGTCAGGAAGAACTGCCGGAACAGAAAGGTGGCGGTGGCCGATGCGATAAGCGGCAAGGTCAGGCCGGCATAGCTATTGAGCATGCCCAGGTCGGCCACAACTTGGTAGGTAGGCGCAATGCGAACTTCGACAGGCAGCATAAGCGTGACGAAGATCATCCAGAAAAAGAACATCCGGAAGCGGAAGCGAAAGTAAACAACGGCAAAAGCCGACAGCATTGAAATCGCGATCTTGCCAATGGCAATGACCAGGGCCATGACGGTACTGACCCACATCATCCGGGCAACGGGAGGCGTATTGCCTCCGGTACCGAACAGCACGGTGGTGTAGTTTTCCAGGAAATGGCTGCCTGGCAGCAGCGACATGGGGGCCTGTGCGACCTCTTGCGCGGTTTGCGTGGATGCAATCACCGTAACGTAGAGCGGGAAGGCGATAATGGCCACCCCCAGTATCAGGATGATATGGGAAAGGATATCCAGGTAGGGACGACGTTCAATCATGTGTAGCCTTGCCAGATGCGCGCGGGGCGCATCAGTAATTGACCTTGCGGTCGACGTAACGGAACTGCACGACGGTAAGCAGTACGACGATCACCATCAGGATGACCGACTGGGCGGCCGATGAACCAAGGTCCAGCCCTTTGAAACCGGCGTTGTAAACCTTGTAGACAAGGATAGCGGTGTCGGTACCGGGACCACCCTGAGTCATGATATCGATAACAGCAAACGTGTCGAAGAAGGCGTAGATGACGTTGACCACCAGAAGGAAAAAGGTGGTTGGCGACAGCAAAGGAAAAACGATGGTCCAGAAGCGGCGCATGGGACTTGCGCCGTCGATGGCCGCCGCTTCGATCAGCGACCGCGGAATCGATTGCAGGCCAGCCAGGAAAAACAGGAAGTTATAGGAAATCTGTTTCCATACCGATGCAAGCACGACCAGAACCATGGCATCGTTGCCATCAAGGCGGGGGTTCCAGCTAAAGCCGGCTTGCGTCAGGTAAACCGCCAGAATGCCTACCGAAGGCGAGAATAGGAATAACCACAATACGCCAGCCACTGCGGTTGCCACAGCGTAAGGCCAGATAAGCAAGGTCTTGTATAGGCCGGCGGCTCGTACGACCCGGTTGGCGATGACAGCCAGCACCAGCGATATCGTCAGCCCCAGAACGGCTACCAGCAGGGAAAATACAGCGGTAACCTTGAATGAATTGACATAGTCTTCGTTGGCGAACAAATCGGCAAAGTTGCTCAGCCCTACAAATTGGGAAGACAAACCAAAGGGATCTTCTATGCGGAAAGACTGCCATAGCGCTTGTCCGGCGGGCAGGAAGAAAAACACAATCGTAATAAGCAATTGTGGCGCCAGTAGTAAATACGGCAGCGTTTTATGGCTGAAAACAACGCGTTTTTCCATGGGGCTGAAAGTCTTTAATGGCTACCGGCGGCAGGATTGAGCCCGAATCCGGTGTTTGTGTTGAAAAGGACGCTATTGTTGCATAAGGCGAAAACCGTGGGCATCGTCCCTGTGTAAGGACGTTGCCCACGGTAGCGATTTTAAGGCAAGAAAACCTTATTTGACGCTTTTCTCGAATCGCTCAAGCAGTTCGTTGCCGCGCTTGGTCATATTTGCCAGGCCGGCCTCGGGTGTTACAGAGCCCGAGAAAATCTTTTCCATTTCGCCGTCTTCGATTTCGCGGATTTGCGGCAGGTAGCCCAGGCGTATGCCGCGCGAGTTTACGGTGGTGGTGGCGTCAAGCTGTTGCACCGCCACGTTGGAGCCGGGGTTCTTGTCATAGAAACCCGATTTCTGTGTGACTTCATAGCCAGCCTTGGTAACGGGCACATAGCCGGTTTGCTGATGCCATTGGGC
This sequence comes from Candidimonas sp., assembly GCA_035514715.1. Classification (GTDB taxonomy): domain Bacteria; phylum Pseudomonadota; class Gammaproteobacteria; order Burkholderiales; family Burkholderiaceae_B; genus Pollutimonas. Next base: position 5,860 of record DATJCP010000353.1, on the reverse strand, counting down.
AGCTTTTTCAGGGCTGGAAATGAATTTGAAGAACTTGGTCACGCCCTTGTAGACTTCTGGCGATTTTTTGGCGAAGACCCACAAAGAGGCGCCGCCGATGATCGAGTTCTGGGGAGCGCCCTTGACGTCGGAATAGTACGGCAGCGTGGATGTCCCGAAAGCGAACTGGCCCGTTTTGATGATGTTGGCGCGGTTGCCGCTGGAGCCGGTGAACATCGCGCACTTGCCTGTGGTGAATAGCGAGTTGGGCGCATCGCCGCGACCGCCGTAAGTGAATGTGCCTTCCTTAGCCATCTTGGCCAGGAAAGTCATGTGCTTGACGAACAGGGGATTGGTTAGTTCTAGACGGGCGTCCAGGCCACCAAAACCGTTGTCTTTCGATGCGTACGGTACGTTGTGCCACGCAGCAAAGGTTTCCAGTTGAACCCAGGCTGGCCACGAAGTGGTGTAGCCGCATTCCTGGCCGGCAGCGCGCAGTTTCTTACCGGCCTCTGCAACTTCTTCCCAGGTTTTTGGTGGTTTTTCAGGGTCGAGGCCGGCTTTCTTGAAAGCGTCTTTGTTGTAATAGAAAACAGGTGTCGAGCTATTGAAGGGCATGGATACCAATTTGCCTTCAGGGGATGAGTAGTAGCTGGCTACCGCGCCCAGGAAATCAGTCTGCTTGATAGGGTCGCCGATTTTTTCGGACATTTCCTGTACGGGCTGGATGGCGCCTTTGGCGTACATCATGGTGGCTGTGCCCACCTCGAAAACCTGCAGGATATCAGGAGCGTTGCCGGCACGGAACGCAGCAATGCCCGCGTTCATTGATTCGCCGTAAGTGCCTTTATAGATCGCTTTTACGACGTAGTCGGATTGGCTTGTATTGAACTCGTTTACCAGCGCGTTGACGCGGTCGCCCAAAGCGCCTTCCATCGAGTGCCAGAAATTGATATCGGTAGCTGCGTTAGCCGCGCCCATGCTGGCGATAATGCCGGCAAGGGATAGTGCAAAAAATTTTGCTCGCATAAGTGATTCTCCTGAAATTACCCGCCTGGTTCATATAATTGCCAGGTTGCGGTGGCTAGTTTATGACGTGTTTATTACGTTGGCGTGACTGTAACGACAATTTACGCCAATGGTCAATTCAAAGATACCCGCAATGACATGCCGAAAATCGTACAATATCGACCTTATGACTAAAGAACTTACTATCGCATTTATTGGCGGCGGCAATATGGCAACAGCCCTGGGCGCAGGCCTTATTGGCAAGCGTTGCGGCGCGCACGATGTCCATGTCGTCGATATCAATGCAGCCATACTTGAACCTTGGGCTCAGCAGGGCACAACCGTATCTCTTGCGCCAGATCAAACTTTGGTCACCCGCCGTGTCTGGATCTTTGCCGTTAAGCCTCAATACATGAAAGAGGCTGTGCAAAATTGCCGCCCCTTTTTGCAGCCCGATACGCTGGTCATCAGTATTGCCGCCGGTATTTCCAGCGCTACCCTGGGGCAATGGCTGGGCTCACCCCAGCAGCCTTTTACGCGTTTGATTCGTTGCATGCCTAATACGCCTGCGCTGATCGGCGCTGGCGCCAGCGGTCTGATGGCGGGGGAAGGCGCCTCTGAAGACGACAAAATGGTGGCCCAGCAGCTAATGCGAGCTGTCGGCGAAGTGGTCTGGGTAGCCAATGACTACGAAATCGATGTGGTGACATCGTTGTCCGGCAGCGGCCCAGCTTATGTTTTTCTGTTTCTGGAGGCCTTGATCCAGGGTGGGGTCAAGCAGGGGCTTAGCAACGACCAGGCCCGCACGCTGGCTTTGGCCACCTTGACTGGTGCAACCCAACTGGCGGCGTTGTCGCACGAAAGCCTGACTGTTTTGCGTGAGCGCGTTACGTCAAAAGGCGGTACGACTGCGGCAGCCGTAGCGGTGCTTCAAGATCAGCAGTTTCCCAATATTGTCCAGACGGCCATGCAGGCTGCCGCAGATCGCGCGGCCGAGTTGTCGAACGAGTTTTCTCAATGAGTCCTACAAGATCTTCGCCTGCCTTTGCAAAAATGACTGCAGGGCAGTTTGCCATCGCCGTATTTGCCATGGGGCTGATCGTGGTCGGCTCCAATGTATTGGTGCAGTACCCGATTAACCGCTGGCTGACTTGGGGCGCCATTTCCTATCCTGTGGCCTTTCTTGTCGCCGATTTGCTGAATCGGCGCTTTGGCGCCGCAGCGGCAAGAAAAGTCGCTTATGTCGGCTTTATCGCTGCGCTGGTTGTTTCCGTATGGGTTGCTACGCCGCGCATCGCCTTGGCCTCGGGTCTGGCATTCTTGTGCGCGCAATTGGTCGACATCCAGATCTTCGATCGCCTGCGCCACCAGCGCTGGTGGCGTGCGCCGCTGCTGGGTGGCGTGGCTGGAGCTACGCTGGATACCTTGGTGTTTTTTAGCGTCGCCTTCATGGGTACCGGCGTGAACTGGGTGGCTTTGCTGGTTGGCGATTTGATCGTCAAGCTGGTCGCCAATACAACCATGTTGGCGCCGTTTCGCGCTTTCATGTGGAATCTGGCCCGCCCTGCAGAGGTCTCGGCTGGGCAATCGCGCTCTTGATATAGCGCAAGTTTTAACGCTTATTTATCCCGAAAAAGTGATAGTCGTAAGGGCTTATCCGTAGTGACAGCGGTTAGCGTAATCGTCAGAATACGCTAGCCGTTTGAGGCGGAAGCTAACTATCATGGCATGTCGTAACAAGGTACTTGAATTCGTAACATGAATTCGGTTGCGGCGGCTAAACCGGAGATCTGTAGGCATGAAGTTTCTAAGAAAAGTATCACCTTTGGTGATGGCAATAAGCGCCATGGCATTCACCGGCGGCGTCTATGCAGCCGACAATATTAAAATCGGTATTCCTCAGCCCATGACGGGTCCGGCTACGCAGTATGGCGATCAGATTCAGGCGGGCGCACTTACCGCTATCGAAGCCATTAATGCCGCTGGCGGCGTCAAGGGCCAAAAGCTCGAGCCTCTGCTGATCGACGATGGTTGCGAACCTAAACAGGCCGTGCCTGCCGCAAACCGGGTCATTAATTCGGGTGCAAAATTCGCAGTGGCCCATGCGTGCTCTGGCACCACGGTTCCCGCTGTCAATGTCTACGAACAAGAAGGGATCGTCGCTATCACTCCGGGGGCGACTTCTCCGCTGGTTACCGACACGATCAAGCCGCATTATTTCTTCCGCACCATCGGTCGCGACGACCAGCAGGGTCCTTTTGCCGCCGGTTACATCGCCAAGCAGCTCAAGCCTAAAACCGTTGCCATCTTGCACGACAAACAAACTTACGGTTCGGGCGTCGCTTCGCAGGTTCGCGATAATCTGGCCAAAGACAAAGTCGAAGTCTCGATTTTTGAAGGCATCAACGTTGGCGATAGCGATTATTCCGCCGTCATCACCAAGCTCAAGTCCCTCAAACCCGACCTGATTTACTTCGGCGGCTATCACGCTGAACTTGGCTTGCTGCTTCGCCAGGCTCGCGAGCAAGGCCTGACCACTCAGTTCATGGGGCCTGAAGGCGTTGCCAACAAAGATCTCGTCGCCATTGCCGGTCCAGCCATTGATGGCTTGCTCGTCACATTGCCTTCGGACTTCACCAAGTTGCCTGGCAACGAAAAAATTCTTGAAAACTTCAAGAACGCCAAGCGCAGCCCAGACGGCGCCTTTACGCTTACCGCCTATGCCGCCGTACAGATCCTGGCCGACAGTATCAATGCTGTAGGGGTTGACCCAGCCAAGGTCGCCGACTACATGCATGCCAATGCTTTCAATACAGCCATCGGCAAAGTCGAATATGACGCCAAGGGCGACCTGAAAGAGTTTGAATTTGCTGTCTTCAAATGGGACAAAGCCGGCAACATGGAGCAACTGAAGTTCTAATTGCAGCACTGCGTGCTCCAGCCTTAAAGGGCTGGAGCATTTCTTTTTTTCTTCGGCCAGCTTGTGTGTACATACCAGGCTGACGCACCGGAAGCCCTGCTTTATGTCAGACCTCATACCCCAACTTACGCAACAGCTATTCAATGGCTTGTCGCTGGGCGCTATTTACGCGCTTATCGCCATCGGCTACACAATGGTCTATGGCATCATCGGCATGATTAACTTCGCGCACGGTGAGATTTACATGATCGGTGCCTATGTAGGCCTGGTCACTTTGTCGGCTATCGGGGTGAACAGCGGCTTGCCGTTACCTATGATAATTTTGATCATGCTGCTTATCGCCGTGCTTGTTACCGGCGTATATGGCTATGCGATCGAAAAAGTGGCTTACACGCCGCTACGCGGCGGCCCTCGGCTGGTACCGCTTATTTCCGCGATCGGCATGTCCATTTTTTTGCAGAACTGGGTCGCAATCGGCCAGGGTGCCCGCGATATGGCGGTCCCGGCGTTGGTAACCGGTTCGTTTCAGTTTCAACTAGGAACTGATTTCGTCATTACGGCGCCTTATTCCCGCATCATGATCATTGTTGTGACCGTGTTGCTGATGATCGCCTTGAGCTTGTTTATCAAGTATTCCCGCCTTGGCCGCGCTTCGCGTGCCTGCTCTCAAGATTTGCGCATGGCCAATCTTTTGGGTATCGACACCAATCGCATCATCTCATTCACTTTTATTATTGGAGCGATGTTGGCGGCGGTGGGTGGAGTGCTTATCGCTCTGGCTATAGGCAAGCTGAATCCTTTTATCGGATTTCTGGCAGGTATCAAGGCATTTACTGCGGCGGTCCTGGGCGGCATCGGCAGCATACCGGGCGCTATGCTTGGTGGCGTCTTGCTGGGCCTGGCGGAAACATTTGCCGCGGCTTATATCTCGTCGCAATACAAGGATATCGTCGCGTTCGGCCTCTTGGTATTCATATTGCTGTTCCGCCCAACCGGCTTGCTGGGTAAACCCGAAGTGGAAAAAGTGTAATGGGTAACAATGTCAAAAATGCGCTGATCGCCGCCTTTATGGCCGGCGTCATCATTGCGCCCGTCTTTGGTTTGCAAATCGTCCGCGTAGGCATGCAAACCCACCTGAAGCCTGAATGGGACATGATCGTAGGCGGCATGGCGATCGTGTTTGTATTTCAGTTGATTGTCCGTCCTTTCTTCGCCCGCCTGTTTTCCCGGAAAGGGGCCCAAAGGGCTTTGCCTGTCTTGTCCGAATCTGCCCGGCGTGGCTTGCTATTCGTATTGCTGGCCATCGCCATAATATTTCCCTTCTTTACCGGCCGTGCGCATGTGGATATCGCCACGCTAGTGCTTATCTACGTCATGCTCGGCCTCGGTCTGAACATCGTTGTGGGTTTTGCCGGGTTGCTGGATTTGGGCTTCGTGGGCTTCTACGCTGTCGGCGCTTACACCTATGCCTTGCTGTATCACTGGGCGGGCTGGGGGTTCTGGCAGGCGCTGCCATTGGCCGGGGCTATGTCGGCCTTGTTCGGCTTTGTCCTGGGCTTTCCGGTATTGCGTTTGCGCGGCGATTACCTGGCCATCGTCACCTTGGGTTTTGGTGAAATCATCCGCTTGTTGCTCATCAACCTGTATTCCTTCACAGGCGGGCCTGACGGGATTTCCGGTATTCCCAAGCCCACGGTATTCGGCTTTCCCATGGCGCGGCGTGCAGCAGAAGGGCAGACTACCTTCCATGAGCTGGTCGGCTGGACCTTCTCCAACCAGGACGTTATTGTTTACTTGTACCTGATGGCCCTGTGCCTGGCCCTGTTTGCCTTGTATTTCTCCAACCGGGTCATACGCATGCCTATCGGCAGAGCTTGGGAAGCCTTGCGCGAAGACGAAATTGCTTGCCGTTCCCTGGGGCTTAATCCTACACGTATCAAGCTGTCGGCTTTT
>DATJCP010000352.1:0-6349 GCA_035514715.1 Candidimonas sp. | reverse complement strand
CACCACAGCTCACCGGGCTATGATAGATTGCGCAGCGACCACACGATCAATCAGGAAAACGCAATGACAGCTATTATTTTTGACACCGAAACCACCGGTACGGACGAGCCGCAAATTATCGAAGCAGCCTGGCTGCGCCTTGACTCGCCAGCCGCCCTTAATGTGACGGAACAATTCGAACAGCGCTACCGCCCCGACACCCGCATTGCCCTGGGCGCATTGGCCACCCACCACATCTATGACGAAGAGTTGACCGGCTGCCCGCCGCACACTGATTTCAAACTACCCGCCGATGTGCAGTACATCATAGGCCACAACGTCGACTACGACTGGAAAGTCGCCGGACAGCCCAACGTCAAACGCATTTGCACGTTGGCGCTATCCCGCAGCCTTTATCCTGATGCGGACAGTCATAGCCAGTCGGCCATGATTTACCTGATCGACCGGCCAAACGCGCGCAATCTATTACACGCCGCGCACTCCGCACTGGCTGATGTACAGAACTGCCGATTACTCTTGGCGCACCTGATTAGCCGCGCCGGTCCGGTTTCGGATTGGGAAGCGCTATGGCGACTGTCAGAACAGGCCCGCATCCCGAAAATCATGTCTTTCGGCAAGCACAAAGGCATGGCTATTACCGACATACCTGCAGATTACAAGGCCTGGCTATTGCGTCAGCCAGACGTAGACCCTTACTTGCAGGCGGCGCTTAGGGCGTAAAAGACGATTTATTGAGGAGGCGGCATAATCTTCGCCTTTGGCAAAGCCCTAGCGGGTACGTGCTAGTAACCATTGCCCGCTGCCGGGGCTTGATCCTGGGAACTAGTGTTATTGCTTCCAGATCCCTGCGGATACATTCCGCAGCCTGAAAGCACCGAAAGTATCACGGCAATCAGTAACAGCTTCATTGCGGCTCCTTCGTGTTAACTGCACTTGTAATTCTAGTGCGATGACATCTGTCATTGCCGCGCAAACAGTAACGAAGAATTTAGATAAAAAAAACCCGCTCTAGTGGCGGGTTTTTCATGCATTCATATTGGCCAAATAAGTACTCAGTTAATCGATCTGAATACCCAGGTCTTTTACCAGCTTGCCCAACCGTTGCGCCTCTGAATTCACCAGCGCAGTGAATTGTTCGGGCGTCCCGCCAACCACTTCACTGCCTATGCCCTCCCACTTCTTGGCGAACTCGGGATCTTGGAAAATTTCATTAAGGGCGGTGTTGTACTTGGCGATGATATCTGTTGGCGTACCTGCCGCAGCCACGATGCCGTGCCACGCGTAGTAATCGAAATCCTTGATGCCCGACTCTTGCATGGTGGGTACATCAGGCAACTGCTTCGAGCGCTTGGCTGTGGTCACCGCGATAGGGTAGAAATCCTTATTCTTGATGAACTGCATGGAGCTGCCCAAGATATCGAACATGCTGAAGATATGCCCGCCCATCATGTCGTTGATCGACGGCCCCGCCCCTTTGTAGGGAATGTGCTGAATCGGCGCTTGCGTCACGGTTTTAAATAGTTCGCCGCCCAGGTGTTGCGGCGAACCGTTACCTGCGGAACCAAAGGTGGCTTTGCCTTCATTGGCTTTAGCGTAGGCAATGTATTCCTGGACCGTTTTAACGGGTGTCGTTGACTTGACCTCAAGCACCAAAGGGAATTTGGATATCTGGATGATGGACGAGAAATCCTTTATCGGATCGTACTGCAGGTTTTTGAATAGGGTCTGATTCACCGACATATTGCCGCTGGCTGCCAATAATATGGTGTAGCCATTAGGCTTGGACTTGGCCACATCCCAGGAGCCGATATTACCGCTGGCGCCTGCCTTGTTTTCAACGACGACAGACGTGCCCAGCTTCTTGGACAAGGGTTCTGCAATCAGCCTCGCCATAAGATCCGTAGGCCCGCCCGGAGGAAACGGCACGACAAAACGTATAGGCTCGGTAGGCCACGTCTGCGAGGCCTGCGACAACGTGGGCGCAGCAATGAGTGCCGCAGCGGCTAATACCGGAAAACAACGAGTGAACATGCGTACTCAACCTATGGAAAAGTCATTGAAATGGAATAAGCGTTAGCCCAAACAGGCAAACAACTTTCAGCATAAACCATAGCGAATTGACGAGTCCACAGCGTTTACGCCTATACGTTCACGCACCCATTGCCGGTTCTTACCGTTGTCAGTATCCTTTCAAGACAAAACAACGGAGGCGGCATGGATCAAGAGGATCAGCTTAAAAACTACGCACAGCTGCGCAAGGTGCATTGGCAAAACGTTCAAGCGGTTTTTAACGCCGTCGACGCCATGCTTAAATTGCTGGATGAAGAGACAGACCCGTCAAGAGCGAAAGTACTGGCAATAACCCAAGACTTGATACGGGGCACAAAAATCAAATGGGACGAAGAAGAGGCAGCTAATGGCTGACATGCCAGACGGCACTGCCTGCCGCCGGCACCCCGCTACCGTGCCGCCTTGGCGGGCATGCGCCACACCGCCACGCCAAAGATAGCCAGCCCGCCCAGCGCCAGCGCGGCTCCTACCCAGGCCGTCGACGTCCAACCATAGCCGCCGGCAATTGCCAGGCCGCCCAGCCAGGCGCCTAAGGCATTGGCCATGTTGAATGCGGAATGGTTAAGTGACGCCGCCAAGGTTTGCGCATGAGGCGCGGCGTCCATCAAGCGGATCTGCAATGGCGGACCGATAGCCACGCCGCTGCCTATCAGCATCACTCCTATCATAGCCGCCCATGGACTGCCTGCCACAAACGGGAACAGGATCAGCACCAGCACATTCCAGACCAGCAGCACGCCAATGGCCGGCATCAAGGCCTGATCTGCGAGCCAGCCGCCAATGACATTGCCGACGATCATGCCAACGCCGACAAACGACAGCGCAAAAGGAACCATGCCCGGCGACACGCCGGACACTTCCATCAAGGTCGGCGCAATATAGCTGACCACACTGAACAGTCCGCCAAAGCCTATCGCCCCTATACCCAGGGTCAGCCACACTTGCTCCAAGCGCAATGCGCTCAGTTCACGCATAGGGCTATTCAGGCGCGATGCGGGCCCATCTGGCAAAGTGGCACGCACCAGCAACATGGTAATCACCCCTATTACGCTGACCGCTGCAAAAGCGGCGCGCCAGCTCCATACCTGACCCAGCCACACTGCCAAAGGATTACCGATCAACACAGCAACCGTAAGGCCCAGCATGACACGCCCCACCGCCTGCCCTCGCTTGGCAGGCTCCACCATGGAGGCTGCAACCAGCGCGGCCACACCGAAATAAGCGCCATGCGGCATGCCGCTCAGGAAACGAAACAGCATGACCGAACCGTAGGATGGCGCCAGGGCGCTGGCCAGGTTGCCCGCAGCAAACACACCCATCAAGACAATCAGCAACATCCGGCGCGGCAGTCTGGCGGCCAGAACGGCTATCAACGGCGCTCCTATCACCACGCCCAATGCATAGGCGCTGATAAGATGGCCGACCTCGGGTGCAGTCAGGCCGAGATCGGCGGCGATATTGGGCAGCAGGCCCATGATGGAAAATTCGCCGGTACCGATGGCGAAGCCGCCGACGGCCAGGGATAGCTCGGCCGCGATGCGGCGGCCTGTAGTAATGGAACGGCCGTGGGCCGGAACAGGCGCAGACATGATATTAGGGAAAACGTTAACAAGGTCGAAGTATACGCCCTTGAGTCGACACAGACCTTAGGTTACAGCGCCGCGCGCTTGGTTCGTGTCGTAGGCCTGATTCTCAAGGATATCCGCCAACACATCTACCGCATCCCAGATATCGGAAAAACTCAGATAAAGGGGAGTGAAGCCAAAACGCATGATATGCGGCTCGCGATAATCCCCTATTACGCCGCGTGCAATCAGGGCTTGCATAACGGCATAGCCTTGGGGGTGAGTGAAGCTGACATGGCTGCCGCGCAATTGATGTTCGCGCGGCGTGACCAGTCCTAGCGGATGTCCGGCGCAGCGCGTTTCCACCAGTTCGATAAACAAGTCGGTCATGGCCAGCGACTTTTCCCGGATCGCCGCCATGCCGGTTTGAGCGAACACATCCAGGCCGCACTCCACCAAAGCCAACGACACCATGGGCTGGGTGCCGCACAGCGCACGCCGGATGCCCGAATCTGGCTCGAACGCGAGCTGCATGGCAAACGGCGCGGCATGGCCCCACCACCCGGACAAAGGATGGGAGAACGCTTGTTGATGCTTGGGCGCCACCCAGATAAAGGCAGGCGAACCAGGCCCGCCATTCAAATACTTATAAGTGCAGCCCACCGCAAAATCGGCGCCTGCCTCATTCAACGCGACGGGCAAAGCGCCAGCCGAATGCGCCAAATCCCAAATGACCAAGGCGCCTTGGCTATGAGCCTGCGCCGTTGTAGCCGCCATATCCAGCAAATAGCCGCTGCGATAATTGACATGCGTCAGCATCACGACGGCGGTGTCGTGATCAATGGCGGCATGAAGTTCTTGCGGGCTGTCTACCATCCGGACTTGATAGCCGCGCTCCAACCATTGCGACAGGCCTTGAGCGATATAGATATCGGTAGGAAAATTGCTGCGCTCGGTAACGATATTCTTGCGTCTGGCCGTTTGAGGACTGCCCGCCTGAATCTGCAGCGCGGCAGCCAGCGCCTTGAATAAATTGACGGAGGTGCTGTCGGTTACAACCACTTCGCCACGCCCCGCGCCTATTAGCGGAGCCAGCTTGTCGCCCAGCTTTACGGGCAACTCGAACCAGCCGGCATCATTCCAACTGCGTATCAGATCGACGCCCCACTCTTTTTCTATCAGTTGATGCGCCCGCGCCATCGACGCCTTGGGGCGCGCGCCTAGGGAATTACCATCCAGATAAATAACACCAGCAGGCAGCGAAAATTCATTTTTCAGAATGGCCAGCTTGTCGTTCCGGTCAAGTTCGAGGCAATCATTGCGGCTTATCATTCATCACCCCGAGTTTGACGGCCTGATAGCTAGGCGCTGCGGACAGCAGCCATAAACTGCTGAATTTTCTGGCTGGACTTGATGCCAGGCGCTGTTTCCACACCACTGCTGACGTCCACAGCAAAAGGCCGCAATGCCTTGATCGATTTCCCCACCGAATCTGGCGTAAGGCCGCCGGCAAGGATGATAGAACGGGTGGCTTCAGCCTGTTGCACCAAACTCAACAAGGACACATCCAGCGCCAGGCCGCTGCCACCGTAAGCGCTGCTATAACTATCGAACAGCCACGCGCTGGCGGAATCATAGCGCCGGCACATTTCCAAAACGCCCTCAGGCGTATCCAGCCCAGGCGCACCCACGCGGAATGCGCGCAGATAGCGATGATTGAAGCTTTCGCAGTATTGCGGCGACTCATCGCCGTGAAACTGCAACAGATCGGGCTTCAGTTGCTTGATAACGTCCTGGACCTCGTCCCGGCTGGCATTTACAAACAAGGCCACCACATCGACAAACGCAGGTACCGCCGCGCGCAGCTGGCAAGCCTGTTCAAGGCTGACCGCGCGCAAACTTTTAGGATACATTACCAGCCCAATGGCATCAGCACCCGCCTGCACCGCCGCATGGAGATCTTCCGGGCGGGTCAGGCCGCACATCTTGACGCGGGTACGTGCTTGCATATCCATATTGCTACCGCTCACCAATTACTTGAATGCCGCGCCGGCATCGTCGGCACCGCTGCCGGCCCCACTGTCGTAGGCGTCCGACCCGTAGGTCTCTTCAGTGCCAAATTTGATAGTGGATGGATCCACCTGAACCACATCATCCTTGTAATGCGTCACCATACCTGGGAACAGCATGACTGCGACAACCATTACCACCTGTATACAAATGAACGGCACCGACCCCCAATAAATTTGCCCAGTTGTCACCTTGGGAATCAACTTGCCCGTAACACGATCATGATAATCGTCTTTGGGCGCTACCGATCGCAAGTAAAACAAGGCAAAGCCGAATGGCGGGTGCATGAACGAAGTTTGCATATTGACGGCAAGCAGCACGCCGAACCAGATCAGGTCGATACCCATCTTGTCGGCCACCGGCCCCAACAATGGCACGATAATGAAGGCAAGCTCGAAAAAGTCTAGGAAGAACGCCAGGAAAAATGTCAGCAAACTGACGACAATAAGAAAGCCCCATTCCCCGCCAGGCAAACCGATAAGCAAGTGCTCGACCCAAAGGTCGCCGTTGATGCCGCGAAAGCTAAGGCTAAATACAGTAGAACCGACCAGGATGAAAACCACGAAGCAAGACAACTTGGTTGTTGTATCCATGGCTTGCTTGAGCAAGGAAAGCGAAAACGGCCCCGCAACACAGCCATGACC
>DATJCP010000351.1:0-2974 GCA_035514715.1 Candidimonas sp. | reverse complement strand
CGGTCGTGGTCATACGCGCTCGCGCACCCAGGCGTCGGCACTGGCAATGGCGCCAGCCAGCGCTGCTACGTCGGTGCCACCGCCCATTGCCATGTCGGGACGGCCGCCGCCCTTGCCGCCTACCTGGCCAGCCACAAGGCCGACGAGATCGCCAGCCTTGACCTTGGCGGTCAGGTCAGAGGTAACGCCCGCAACCAGGCTGATCTTGCCTTCGGCTTCAGTGGCAAGCAACACCACGGCTGACTTGAGGCGGTCTTTAAGCTGGTCGACCATGCCGCGCAAGGCTTTGGGATCAACACCCTTGATGCTGGCAAGCAGCAACTTGGCGTCGCCATTCAGCGCCACCGCGTTGCTGGCCAGATCATTGCCTGCGGCTGCTGCCACCTTGCTTTGCAATTGTTCCAGTTCGCGCTCCAGGCCCTTGACTTGGCCTTGTATCAAAGCGATGCGATCGACAAGTTCCGCTGGCTGGGTCTTGAGCAGGCTGGCCGCCTGCAACAAGGTTGCATTGGTTTGCTGCACCCATTTCACAGCGTTATCGCCGGTAATGGCTTCAACGCGGCGCACTCCGGCAGCCACGCCGCCTTCAGACATGATCTTGAACAGGCCGATATCGCCGGTACGCGCCACGTGGGTTCCGCCGCACAGTTCGCGCGAAAAGCCGATATCGAGCACGCGCACGGTATCGCCGTATTTCTCGCCGAACAAGGCCATAGCCCCGCCCTGCACGGCTTCGTCGTAAGGCATGACTTGCGCATGGGCCGGATGATTCTCCAGCACCTGCGCGTTGACGATTTGCTCGACTTCAGCAATTTGGCTTGCCGTCATCGGTGCGTCGTGGGCAAAGTCGAAACGGGTCTTGTCGGCATCCACCAGAGAGCCGCGCTGCTGCACGTGCCCACCCAACACTTGGCGCAACGCCTTGTGCATAAGGTGGGTGGCCGAGTGATTGCGCACCGTGCGTGCACGCTGTACGGTATCGACCTGGGCATCAACGGTATCGCCGACGGCAAGCTTGCCTTCCAGCAATTCGCCGTGATGGCCAAAAACATTGTTCTGGATTTTCTGAGTGTCGGCCACATGGAAACGTACGCCGTTCCCTGCCAAGACACCCGTATCGCCAACCTGACCGCCCGACTCAGCGTAGAACGGTGTGGTATCGAGCACGACGATAGCCTGCTGGCCGGCCACAACGGAATCCACCGTAGCGCCGTCCACATAAAGTGCGGTCACCTTGCCCTGGGCCTGCAAGTGGTCGTAGCCTTCAAAACGGGTATCAACGCCGTTATAAGACAAGCCTTCGACTGCCTTGAACTTGCCTGCTGCACGAGCCTGCTCGCGCTGACGGTTCATGGCGAGTTCGAAGCCTTCGTGGTCGACCTGCACATCGCGTTCGCGACAGATGTCGGCGGTAAGGTCTACCGGGAAGCCATAGGTATCGTAAAGCGTGAACAAGGTCTGGCCGTCGAGCGTGCCTTTTTCAGCAACGCCCGCCAAAGCGGCGTCCAGGATCTTCATGCCGTGTTCCAGCGTTTCGCTGAAGCGCTCTTCTTCTTGCTTGATGACCTGCTCGACCCGCGACTGCTGGGCGGCAAGTTCAGGATAGGCATCACCCATCTGGGCGACCAGGTCGCCCACCAGACGATAAAAGAAGGTACCCGACTGACCCAGTTTGTGGCCATGACGCAACGCGCGGCGCACAATGCGGCGCAAGACATAGCCGCGGCCTTCGTTGCTGGGGATAACGCCGTCGACGATCAGGAAGCTGCAGGCGCGAATGTGGTCGGCAATGACCTTGAGCGAGTTATTGCCCAGATCGGTTGCGCCGGTTTCGCGTGCTGCGGCGTTGATGAGCGCCTGGAACAAATCGATTTCATAATTGGAATGCACATGCTGCAAAACGGCGGCAATACGCTCCAGGCCCATGCCGGTATCCACGCAAGGCTTGGGCAACTGCGGCATATTGCCGGCGGCGTCGCGCTCGAACTGCATGAACACCAGGTTCCAGATTTCTATGTAGCGATCGCCGTCTTCTTCGGGAGAGCCGGGAGGGCCGCCCCAGATTTCCGGGCCGTGGTCATAGAAAATTTCGGAACAAGGGCCGCAAGGGCCGGTATCGGCCATTTGCCAGAAGTTGTCGGACGAGTATCGGCCGCCTTTGTTGTCGCCAATGCGAATAATGCGTTCGGTGGGGACGCCGATTTCTTTAGCCCAGATATCGTAGGCTTCGTCGTCTTCCTGATAGACCGTTATCCAGAGCTTTTCGGCGGGTAGTTTGTAAACGACCGTCAGCAGTTCCCAGGCATATTGAATGGCTTCGCGCTTGAAGTAATCGCCGAAACTGAAATTGCCCAGCATTTCGAAGAAAGTGTGGTGCCTGGCGGTATAACCTACGTTTTCAAGGTCGTTATGTTTACCGCCGGCGCGCACGCAGCGCTGCGAAGTTGTTGCGCGGTGATATGGGCGTGAATCCTTTCCCGTGAATACGTCTTTGAACTGCACCATGCCCGCGTTGGTAAACAGCAAAGTCGGGTCGTTGCCCGGTACCAATGGCGACGATGACACAACCTGATGCCCTTTCGATTCAAAGAAGGACAAAAATTTCTGACGTATTTCGGAGGTTTTCATTGCAGAAAAACACTAATTGATAAGTAACCCTTGATTATAGGGGGTGTTTTGCAAAAAGGATAACAACTGCGCAACCGCCGATACGGCAATTGCCGCCGGCAGTTTGCTGGACATGGCGACGATGCCGATAGGGCACTGTATGCGTTGCACCAGTTCGATAGGAAAGTGCTGCCGCAATCGAGACTCGAAGCGGGCTTTCTTGGTTTTGGATCCGATCAGGCCCAGAAACAGGAATGGCTTGTGTTGCAAGATAGCCTCAATAATCTGCAAATCCAGGGCATGGCTGTGGGTAAGCACCAGCCAATAGGCGTCATCCGGCAGGTCGACCACCTCATCCGCATCGCCT
>DATJCP010000350.1:0-3363 GCA_035514715.1 Candidimonas sp. | reverse complement strand
CGATGTGGTGGAGCCTTTGGGCTGCACTGGTTTACGTGGATTCGGATTCAGGCCTTGACTATGCGACACATCACAGCAATGAAGCGAGTATTGATCGCCAATCGGGGCGCTGTTGCAGGTAGGGTTATTCGTGCACTGCGCGAATTGAATATAGAGTCTGTCGCCGTCTATTCCGAAGCGGATAAAGATCTGCCTTATCTGAAGGAAGCCGATGCTGCGGTATGCATCGGGCCGGCATCCCCTATGCAAAGTTATCTAAATCAGCAGGCGCTGCTGGATGTCGCCAGGCAGTCGGGTGCTGATGGCGTGCATCCTGGCTATGGCTTTTTATCAGAAAACGCTGACTTCGCGCAGAAAGTGGAGGACGCAGGCCTTTGTTTCATTGGGCCGTCTCCGGCGTTGATACGCATGCTGGGGCACAAGACGCAGGCACGTGACGCCATGCGCTTGCACGGCATGCCTATGGTGGAAAGCAGCGACGTGCTGGGCGATGACCTGGATCGTGTTCGTGACGTCGCACTAGCATTGGGGTTTCCGCTACTTATCAAGCCGGCTGCAGGCGGAGGCGGAATTGGCATGCTGCCCTTGCTCAGCGTCGATCGGGTCGAGGCTGAATGGACGCGTGCGCGCGCCATTGCGGAACGTAGTTTCGGTCGTACTGATCTATATCTAGAGCAGTTGATTCAGGCGCCACGTCATATCGAGTTTCAGTTTTTGGCCGATCGCCATGGTGGCGTACGGTGCCTTTATGAACGCGATTGTTCAACGCAAAGACGGCATCAAAAGGTGTTGGAAGAGGCACCTGCGCCGGCGCTCGATCGTAAGCTCGTGCAGGCCATGGCTGCTCAGCTTGAGTCGATATTGACCGCTATGCGCTACGACGTGATTGGGACCGTAGAAATGCTGTACACCCCCGAGCGGGGGTTTTCATTTCTGGAAATGAATACGCGTTTGCAGGTTGAGCACGCTGTCACTGAAGAGGTGACAGGTATTGATCTGGTGGTGGCGCAGATTCGGCTGGCTCGTGGCGAACGGATAGACGATGTATTGCCAGAAACCATAAGTATCCAAGGTTGCGCCATTGAGGCCCGCGTTTATGCAGAGGACCCAGTACGGTTCCTGCCGTCGCCTGGATTGCTTAAAGCGTTTCAACCGCCGCGCATGCAAGGTGTACGGGTTGAAACAGGCTATCAGCAAGGCTCGCGAGTGACTAGTCACTATGACCCCATGCTGGCCAAAGTGATTGCAAAGGCTGATAGCAGGCAAGAGGCCATTCTGCGATTAACAGAGGCTCTGGAAGCATTCAGGATTGAAGGGCTAAAAACGAACATTCCTTTTATCTTGCGTGTTCTGGCTGACAAGGATTTTGGCCAGGGCAAGGTGTCGACGGATATCGTTCAGCGAATACTCGCTGAACACGATGCATAGCAAACTACTCTAACAAATAGGAGCACATGATGGAGAAAATCGAGGCAACAGTAACAGGGCGCGTGCTGGAAATACTGGTACAGGTGGGCAGCAAGGTAAATGTAGGCGACGACGTAGCGAAAATAGAATCGATGAAAATGGAGATTCCTGTCAGTGCCGAATATGCGGGTACGGTGACGGCTGTTGCGATTTCTATCGATGATAGCGTCGAAGAAGGGCAGGTCATTATTGAGCTGGAGGGCTAATAGTCATGATTGCCTCGCAGACAGAAATTTTTCCGCATGGGGCTGTGGCAGTCCTGACGATCGATAATCCGCCTGTCAACGGTATTGGCAGCGGGGTCAGGGTAGCTTTGGGCAAAGCGCTGGATGAAGCCATTGCAAATCCCAAGATTAATGCAATCGTTATCACAGGTTCTGGAAAGTTTTTTTCCTGCGGTGCGGATATACGTGAATTTAATACCCCTAAGTCAGGGCAAGAGCCCAGCTTGCGCGCGATTATTCAACAGTTGGAAAGCTCGCCCAAGCCGACTGTCGCTGCGATACATGGAGCGGCATTAGGTGGCGGCTTGGAGTTGGCCTTGGGCTGCCATTATCGTATGGCGCAAGCTCAGTCATCCTTTGGCCTGCCGGAGGTCAAGCTAGGAATACTGCCCGGTGCGGGCGGTACGCAGCGGCTTCCACGTTTGATAGGCATAGGCCCTGCACTGGAAATGGTGGCTGGGGGCGATTCTATTGACGCACCGCAAGCCTATTCCCTGGGTCTGATTGACAGAGTCGTACAGAATGATCTTGTGTCAGAGGCATGTAATTTCGCGCTTGAGGCTTCTGTCCGACCGGATGGGCCGCCGCGTTTGTCACGGGCGCCGATAGGAGCCTCCCTCGATAGCCAGGTTTTCGACGAGGCACGTAAACAGGCTGGCAAGCGTTTCCGGGGATGTATTGCGCCCCTGGAATGCATAGCGTGCATTGAAAAAACTCTGACGTCCGATCTGGATGAAGGGTTGGCGTTTGAGCGGGAGCGGTTCCTGTTTTTGGTTAATGGTGACCAGTCCAAGGCGCAACGCCATATTTTCTTTGCCGAGCGTGCTGCCATGAAGGCCCCAAAGATAGCGACCGAACTGATTCCCATCCGCAAGGTAGGCGTGGTTGGGGCCGGTACGATGGGTAGTGGAATAGCCATGAGCATGGCGAATGCTGGTATCCCTGTCGTGATGATTGAGCGTGACCAAGCAGGCCTGGACCGCGGTTGGGACGCCATTAAAGGCAACTATGCGTCCAGCATGAAACGGGGGAAATTAAGCGAATCCGATATGAATGCACGCCTGGCGCTAATTACCCGCTCGCTGGAATACGCAGCTTTGGCAGATGTCGATCTGGTTGTGGAGGCGGCGTTTGAAGACATGGATGTCAAAAAAGAGATTTTTTCGCGGCTGGATGCTGTGTGCAGACCGGACGCCATTCTTGCTTCCAATACATCGCGTCTGGACATCAATGAATTGGCAGCGTCGACATCCAGGCCCTCTCAAGTCATAGGAACGCATTTCTTCAGCCCAGCTAATGTCATGCGCTTGTTGGAGGTCGTGCAAGGGACGCAGACTGCTAAAGAAGTCATCGGCGCTTTGTTCGCCTTGGCCAAAAAACTGGGAAAGATACCGGTTCTGGTGGGTGTGTGCGATGGCTTCGTTGGCAATCGCATGGTTAGTCCCTACACACGTGAAGGACACTTCCTGCTGGAAGAGGGGGCGACGCCCGAACAGGTAGATAGTGCCTTAAGGCGTTTCGGCATGGCAATGGGGCCCATGCAAATGGGGGACATGGCAGGGCTGGATATCAGTTGGGCGGCGCGTAAACGCATGGCGCCGACACGGCCCGCACATATACGTTATAGCAGTGTGGCGGATCGCATTTGCGAGCAAGGCCGCTTGGGCCAGAA
>DATJCP010000349.1:0-7753 GCA_035514715.1 Candidimonas sp. | reverse complement strand
CGGCCAGGGTATGTCTTCGACCTTGAAGAAGGCGGCCTCCAGGCTTTCAGGGCCAGGATACAGTTCGTCGCTAAGCACTTTGGCCAGATAAAAGAAATGAACTTGCTCTGCATGGGGAACGTCAATGACGGTATACAGCGGGCCAAGCTCGATCTGGGCGCCGGCTTCTTCCTGGGTTTCGCGCATGGCGCCTTGCGCTGTGGTTTCACCCAACTCCATAAACCCGGCGGGCAAGGTCCATTTGTCGTACCGGGGCTCGATAGCCCTGCGGCACAGCAGGATCTTGTCTTGCCAGACGGGCAGGACTCCCACCACATTACGTGGGTTTTGATAGTGCACTGCGCCGCAACTGTTGCATACGTCGCGCAAGCGGTTGTCGTCTGGCGGAATATGACGGCTAAGGAGCGTGCCGCATTGGCTGCAGAATTTCTGCGCGCGCGGGGCGGGGAAGTAGAAGTCGGGAGCTTGCAAGGTCATGGCATGATTCTACCCAAAGCGCGAAGCTCGTGAGAGATTTCAGGCATTCTATTTTTCCGGCTTGGTGTTGGTGATTTGCGTTGGCTGTGGATAGCGCACGAAACCTAGCGCTTGCGGTATGGTCTTTGCCGCGCAGGTTTTGAACAGCACGGTTGAGTCTGTGGCATTCTGATTTGATTCCAATTTTGTTGCCTTGACCACAATGGCCTCATCCGGTTCGGCCTGACTTTCCAGTACATCAAGAATGTCGGCATCTTCAAGCGTCTGAATGCGACCTAGCACAATGGCCAAATCCCGCCCGGCTATCAGTCCGGGGCCATGCTCGGTCTGTGCATACAGTTTTCCCGATTCGTCCAATGTCCAGGCTGTTATGGTCTTGATGTCCAGGCCGTTGTGGGTGCGCAGGCAGAGCGTGCGGCCAGAGCTGTCGCCAACGGTTTGTAGGATATACGGCGCCGCATCAAGGCGTACATAGACTTTTTGCGGTCCGTTCTGGAAGTACCACTGGCCGTGCTTGTCGCAGGTGTAATTGCGATCGATAAACTGCAGTATCTGTGGGCTGGTAATGGATTCCCCGGCGGGGTCGTTGCCCGCCATGCTGTCATTGTCTGTAGCTTGGGATTCGTCGGCCCCATGCATGCCTGATTGCCAGGCGTCGCCGCGCGGATGCAGACGCCACAGGCCGCTTGCCGTCAGCGAAAGCCAGCCGTACACATCGGGCACATCCGGCCAGCGAGCCATGGCGGCGAGTACATTTGCGTCCATGATCAATGTTGCCTGGGTGGTTAATGTCTCGATGATAGTACTACGACGCCAAGGCAAAAGCCCCATCATCGGGCAGTGTCCAATGATGGGGCTTGCAAGGCATGCGCGTTGGCGCAATGCCGGTTTGGCTTACCAGGCGGTAATGACCGAGTCCTTGAACGTGGAGGTCACGAACTCTTTGGTTGCTGGCGAGTGGTAGGCCTTCAGCAATTGGGCAACCCAGGGCTGGTCTTTGTCTTGCGTGCGCACGACGATGATATTGGCATAAGGGCCTTTTGCATCTTCAATTGCAATGGCGTCGGTAACCGGATTCAGGCCGGCGGAAGCAGCATAGTTGCCATTGACCGCGGCGGCGTCCAGGTCGGACAGCGAGCGGGGCAGTTGCGCCGCATCCAGTTCGATAATATTCAGCTTCTTCGGATTTTCAATGATATCCAGAGGGGTTGCCTTCAGGCCCGCGTCGGCATTCAGTTTCAGCAGGCCTTGCGATTGCAGCAGCAACAGGGCGCGTCCGCCATTGGTGGGGTCGTTTGGAACGCCGACCCGAGCTCCGTTGGACAATTCGGCCAGTGTTTTTACCTTCTTGGAGTAAATGCCCATGGGGAAGGTGATGGTGTAGCCGACACTGGTCAATTTGTAGCCGCGATCCTTGATCTGGGCATCCAGATAGGGTTGGTGCTGGTAGCTGTTGACGGCCAGATCGCCGGCGGCCAGGGCCGCATTGGGTTGGACGTAATCGCTGAACTCGACGACTTCTATCTTCAGGCCGTCTTTGGCGGCAACGCCTTTGACGAATTCCATGATCTGGGCATGCGGGCCGCCTGTGACGCCGATTTTATAGACCGTGTCCTGGGCCAGGGCCGAGGTGGCGGCAAAGCTGGCAATAACGCCGAGTCCGGCGGCAAACTGCAGTAACTGACGACGCTTCATTTTTTTCCTTTGAAAGTAAAACTAAATTCGCACAGGCCGGGTTGCGGCTAGCGATGGCTTAAACGACGCACCAGTGCATCACCTAATGTTTGCACCAGTTGAACGAAAACGATCAGGATCAGGACGACCAGCAGCATGACCTCGGGTAAAAACCGTTGGTAGCCATAGCGGATGCCCAGGTCGCCCAGGCCACCGCCGCCGACTGCGCCGGCCATGGCCGAATAGCCCACCAGGCTGACCAGGGTAATGGTCAGGCCGGCGACGATGCCGGGGAATGCTTCGGGTATCAGGACTTTGTAGACGATTTGCCAAGTGGTGGCGCCCATGGCTTGCGCGGCTTCGACCAGGCCACGGTCAACTTCGCGCAGGGCCGTTTCCACTAGCCGCGCCACAAAAGGAGCGGCGGCTATTGTCAGCGGTACGATGGCTGCCGCGGTACCGATAGACGTGCCGACAAAAAAGCGCGTAAGCGGAATAATGGCCACCAGCAAGATAATGAACGGCGTGGAACGCACGGCATTCACAAGTATGCCCACTGTGCGGTTCAGGCTGATTGCAGGCAGCACGCCATTGCGATCCGTCAGGTGCAGCAAGATGCCCAGCGGCACGCCTACCAGCGCCCCAACTACGCCCGATACGCCCACCATCAGCAAGGTTTCAAGAAATGATTTGATAAATAGATCAATCAGCTGCTGTGACATGATTCAGCTCCTCTACCGTTACGCCGCGCGAACGCATGAATGTTTTGGCTTGCTCGATTTCGTCGTGGTCGCCTGTTGCCAGAATCGCCAGAGAGCCAAAGGCCTGCCCCTGGATTTCGTCTATCTGGCCGTGCAGGATATTGAAGTCCACACCGAAACGGCGCACGACCGCAGACAGCAAGGGTTCTTCCACCTCTGATCCGGTGAAGGCCAAGCGCAGCAGGTGGTCTCGTCCCTTGCCTTCGCTAGTTTGCGCCAGCCGTGCGCGTACGCGCTGCAAGACTCCCTTGGGCAGGTCTTGCGAGATAACGTCGCCTATCATGGCCCGCGTTACCGGATGCTGCGGAGCCCGGAATACATCCAGTACCGAGCCGTGCTCTATCACTTCGCCTGCTTCCATGACTGCCATACGGTCGCAAATCAGTTTGATCACTTCCATTTGGTGGGTAATCAATACGATGGTCAGGCCTAGTTCCTGATTGATTTTCTTCAAGAGGTCGAGAATAGACTTGGTGGTTTCCGGATCCAGGGCGGAAGTGGCTTCGTCCGATAGCAGCACCTTGGGATCATTGGCCAGTGCGCGGGCAATGCCGACGCGCTGTTTTTGCCCGCCGCTGATTTGCGCCGGGTAACGATCGGCCAGTGCGGTCAGGTCGACCAATTCCAGCAGTTGGCGAACTTTGCGGTCGATATCGGCCTTGCCGACGCCCGCCAACTCCAACGGCAGGGCAATGTTGCCGTATACCGTTCTGGAAGACAGCAGGTTGAAGTGCTGGAAAATCATGCCGATGTGGCGGCGCGCTTGGCGTAAGCCTTCCGGGTTCAGCGATGTCATATCCTGGCCGTCCAGGATGATGTTGCCCGAGGTTGGGCGGTTCAGCAGGTTTAGTGTGCGAACCAGTGTGCTTTTGCCCGCGCCGCTACGCCCGATAATGCCAAAGACTTCGCCCTTGCGTATCGACATGTTGACGTCGCGTATGGCGTCGACAGGCCCGGATGGACCGTCGAAACGCTGGGAAACTGCTTTTATTTCTATCATGGGATGGGGACAAAAAAAGCAGCAGGCCGTTTTCGAGCAACGGGCCTGCTGCCGTAGATGCTGTATTAATTAAGGAATTGTAGTGGGGGTGGTTACAAACACGAAGTAACTTATTTGATGGTTATTATAGCTTTTGGATATATAGAGCAGGTCAGATCGGCTTGGCGACCAAGATCAGTTACGCGTTGACTTCAGGCCCTAAAACAACAAAGCCCCAGGGCATAGGCCAAGGGGCGATAGGTGTTGTTTGGAGGCGCAACTCGGAATCGAACCGGGGTGGACGGATTTGCAATCCGCTGCATGACCACTCTGCCATTGCGCCGTCTGGCTACCAGTTATTGGAGCCAAGCCCAGCATTCTACACTAATCCGACATAGCGTGTCTTAGTGGGCCATATTGCTCGAAAATAGGCTAACTTAGCGCATTACCAGTCCGCCATCCACATAAAGCACCTGGCCCGTCATGAAGCGGCTCCAGTCAGAGGCCAGGAACATCACCGGCCCCGCTACATCTTCGGGGGTGGCTATGCGGCGCAGCGGCGTTTGGCCCGCCAGTTGCTCGCGTATCGATTCGCGGGTTTCCTGGCTGGCGTCCGTAGGCCAGACCAGCCCCGGTGCGACGCAATTGACGCGTATGCCAGAAGGCCCCAGGTCGGCGGCCAGGTGGCGGCTGAAACCTACCAGTGCCGCCTTCGCCGTGGCATAGTCATGGTAGGGCACCACAGGATGTTCGACCAGATCGCTGGCGATATTCACTATGCTTCCGCTGGCGCGCTGTCGCATGTGCGGCAGCACGGCCTTGCATACATTGCAGGCGCTTTTCACAGCGCCGTCGAATTGCTCACGATAGGCGCTCCAGTCCAGTTCTTGGAAACGGCGCCGGTGATCGGGGTTGAATCTATAGGCGCGAAAGGCGTTGTTGACGACAACGTCGATGCGGCCCGTTTCCAAAAGTACTTGCGCGATCATCTCATCTACTGCAGCCGGCTCCATCACGTCGGCGCGTATGGCCCAGGCATCGCCGCCCAACGCGATGCAGCGCTCGACTACCTGAGCGGCGGCTTCATCGTTGCGTAGATAGTTGATCACAACCAATGCCCCTTCACGGGCGAAGGCCTGTGCAATAGCGGCGCCTATGCCCCGGCTGGCGCCGGTTACGAGTACAACCTTGTTCTTGAAGTCCATGTCTGTTTCCTCTGCCCGGGTTTTATTTCGTATCGGGCAATAAGTCCACGGCTACGACGTCGCGTATTGTGATGCCCTGGTTTATCAGGCCCAATTTACGGTAAGCGTCGGCGGCTGCCTGGAGCGTTTCAAGGTTTAGCGTACCTAGTCCCTGCTTGCGTGTCAGGTCGGAAACGCTGGCGCGATTTCGTATTGCAATGATTTCTGCGTTCAGCACAGGGTCTTGTCCATCGATGGCGCGCTTTACGGCCAGTTGTGCAGCGCGCTCAGGCTCGTTGATCATCCATTCCGCGCTGCGGCGGTAGGCGGCAATAAAGCGGCGCAGTTTGTCTTTGTCTTGCTGGTAGGTAGACTCGCGCACCACGAACAGGTCGCTGGAGTAGTTCAGGTACTTAGCGACTTCAATGACATGGACCTCGCCCAGGCCGCGTCGCCGGGCCAGCGCCAAGCCGGTGTCGGTGGCGGCAGTGGCGTCGACTTGCCCCTGGATGAGCGGGGCGAAGTTGAGCAGGCCGGTCACGACAACGGTTACGTCGTTCTCGGTTAGCCCTGCCTGCTGCAAAAGAATTTGCAGATTCTGCCGCGTGCCGCTGGACAGGCTGTATACGCCGATGCGTTTGCCTTTCAGATCGGACGGTTTGGTGATGCCGCTGGAAGCAAGCGTCACGACATTGAACACATTCTGCGGATAGATATCATAGATGGCGCGCAGCTTGGCGCCTTTATCCAGTGCGGCAAAGAAGGAGCCGGGGTCGGTGAACGCAACATCGGCCTGGCCGCTTAGCAGGTTGCGCAGGGCATCGCCGCCCCCTGCGCCAGGAAGATAATTCAGCGCCAGCCCTTGATCGCGAAAAAAACCCATGTCCGGTTCGGCCAGCAGATTGGTGATTTCGGTGATGGGTTTGCTCCAGCCCGCCAGCGTGAACTTTTCCAATTGAGGCGCCTGAGCCCAGCTCGCCTGTATGGTCAGAGTTAGGGCGATACCCGCGACCAGCGCCGCCAGGCGCCGTAGGAATGCCTCTTGTATGCGTTTCATGATTATTGATTTCCTGATTGGGTAATGGCGTATGGACGTAGCAGTTTTTTTTGCACCCAGACCGCGCCAAGATAAAGCAACAAGCCTTCAAGGGTGATGATCGTCAGCACGGCAAACATCAGCGGTGTGTCCATGGAACCCTGTGCGGCAATGATGAGGGCGCCCAGGCCTTGGCTGCCGCCGA
Organism: Candidimonas sp.; assembly: GCA_035514715.1. GTDB lineage: Bacteria > Pseudomonadota > Gammaproteobacteria > Burkholderiales > Burkholderiaceae_B > Pollutimonas. Next base: position 1,437 of record DATJCP010000349.1, on the reverse strand, counting down.
TGAACTCCCCGACTACGGCTCCGACCAGCGCCAGAACGACCGCCATGCGCAATCCTGCCAGTATGACCGGCAGCCCTGTCGGCACGTGCAGACGCCACAGGGTTTGCCAGCGTGTGGCGCCCAGCATGCGAAACAGTTCCCGCCGTGACAAGTCGGCCTGGCCAATGCCGGTCATGGTGCTTTCCAGCAAGGGAAAGAAACAGACCAGCGCGGTAATGACTATCATCGGCAGGGTGCCAAAGCCTAGCCACACGATGAGCAGCGGCGCGAGCGCCAGCTTGGGCATGACTTGGCTGGCTACGACATAAGGCATGAACACGCGACGGCCGAATGCCGATTCACCCAGCAATAGCCCGCAGAAAAATCCGAATAGTCCCCCCAGCGCCAAGCCGGCCACAACTTCCAACGTGGTTTGGGCAATATGCGGCCAGAAATAACCTGAATGCAGCCCTCGCCATAGCGATAGCGCTACGGTGGACGGCGCCGGCAGCACGAGCTCTGACCACGCGAAAGCGGTGACGGCCCATTCCCACACCAATAGCACGGCAACCAGCAGCAACAGCGACCAGGTCCGCGGCGATTTCCATAGCGTCTTCATTGGCGCGCGTGCTGGCGACCCAGGCGCCAGCCGTCCAGGATGAGAGGCAGTTTCATTGCGTATTGTCCATGACGTGGCGCAGGCTGGCGCAGATTGCATTAAATTGCGCACTGTGCCGCAGTCCTGGCGGCCGGGGGCGGGCCAGCGCTATCGATTCTTCGAAGGTGATGCGGCCCTTGTCCATGACGGCTACGCGATCGGCAAGGTAGACGGCCTCGGCAATGTCATGCGTGACGAACAGCACCGAGGTGCCATGCTGGCGGCAGACTGCAAGCAAAATATCCTGGAGCTCCTCGCGTGTCAGCGCGTCAAGCGCGGCAAAGGGCTCGTCCATCAGCAGCAGGCGTGGGCGTGTAAGCAGCGCCCGTGCAATTGCCACGCGGCTTTGCTGGCCCCCCGACAATTGATGGGGATACCGGTCCTGCATCGTTCCCAGGCCCAGTTCTTCGAGCAGGGCCCGTGCTTGCGCGGTATCGGCTGCATTGGGCGAGCGTTGCAGAGACACCGGCAGCAGGACATTGTCCACTACGCTCAGCCATTCCAGCAAGGTGGGAGTTTGGAACACGAACCCAGTGGCCGGCCCCGGGCCGCGTACGGGCTTGCCTTCCAGCAACACATGGCCGGCTTCGGGCGATAGCAGACCCGCCGCCAGTTTCAGCAGCGTCGATTTGCCGCAGCCGCTACGCCCCAGCAGGCAATGGAAGGCGCCCGCCGGCATAAGCCAATCGACCTGGCTGATTGCAACGGGGGCGTCCGGGTAGCGGTAGCTGACCTGGCGCATGTTTAAGAAAGCATCGTCCATAATGGTTTGCTATTCAATCCCTGTATAAGGCCAAGGC
>DATJCP010000348.1:0-5503 GCA_035514715.1 Candidimonas sp. | reverse complement strand
GCCTGAGCAACACCGAAGAAGCCGACTGTTAGAGCAGCAGCGAGCAGAGTCTTTTTCATGTAAGAAATCTCCGTAGATTTGAGTAAACAGAGCAGCGACTGATAAAAACAAGTGCTGCTGCTCTTTCTAACTCCGCGATGGGAAGTTGGAGCTATTGCATCAAAATTCGGGCCTGCTGGCTATGTTCCTGTGTGCAAAAGCACTTGTTTTCTTGCTTTGTGTGGGGCGACAACAACAAAACACCCTTTTTAGAGCCAGAACATAAGGGTTTACCCTTGATAAGGCTGTGGCTCCATCACCACAGTTGGAGCGTCACTTTTAGCTTGATATTAATTTTAAGTAAATACCGCAAAGGCTTGTTTTTATTGATGCTTTAAGCATCTTGCGCCTACACTTTTTTTTGTATTATTTTCAAAGATTTGCATTCAAATCGCAGCAAACCCAGCAGCAAAAATCAAATACGGCGCAGGTGGTTATCCCAAGCCAGGTTATTGTTCGAGCTGCGGATTTCGGTATTGTCGGCGCCCGCCGCCGACTGGATCAGCGCGCCCTGCCCGCTACTTACGATAAAACCTTTATCCGCCAATGGCGCCACGCCGCAGCCATCAAAAACATTGGTTTCGCCTATACAGTTGCCACTGGCAGCATTCCAAAAGACCACTTTTCCGCCTACCGGGCTGGACGTTGCAATAACGGTGCCTGCGGCATTTACAGCCAATGAACCGACATAATTCTTCATGCCGCGCAGGGTTTCATCAGGCCCGGCAAATAATTCGGGTTGCGCTCCGCGGCGATGACGGCCAACCAAAGGCGGCCTGTCTTGCGTGGCACCCATGTATTGGCAGCCAAACCATATAGCACCCGATGCATCGATCACCATATGCCGGATGGATAACCTATGCAATTCTGGCGCAAGGAATACCTGTTCCAGCAAATCGCCGCTATGCAGATCCACATAAGCCAAGGAAGGCTGCATGGTATCTGGATTCAGTTCCAGCTTGCCATAATCGGGATGCGTCAGGATCCCGCCGTTGGCAACACATAACGTACGACCATCAGGCATCAACAAAACTTCGTGGGGACCTATGCCAGCAGTGGAAAATTCGCCGATGCGACGGTAGGCGCCATGCTCACTGGCATCGTATACCCCTAATACGCCATGCCCGGCCTCATAGTCATTTTCAGTGGCGACCATGATTTTTCCGTCAGGCGAGAACACGCCATGGCCGAAGAAATGCCGTTCTGGCGCCGCTTGCAATGCTTGCGGCGGCTGTTTACCGTCAAGATCAAAAGCAACAGCGAAGAAACCGGGCTGCCTCCCAAACACCACGGCGCGGCCACGGGCAGGATCAATCGCAAAGCTATGACCTCGATCCGGCATGGGAATAAGCAATTGCTCGCGCCCTTGATCATCGATGACTGCCGCCTCATATCGGCCGGCATGCTTGCGTGCGGCCAGGTACAAGGGACCGCGTTCCATAGAAGCGATTTGCGACGTTTTGCCACTTGCCGCCTGTGCTACTAATGGACTGGCCGCATAAGCGGCCAGCAATGCCAGGAAGCGACGACGATCAATCTCCATCGAGCGCATTGAAACCTATCCTGACGCCGAAAGCCGGCGCCACGTCTTCATCAACCAAGCTTTTGGTATTCTTTATTAGCAACGTTGCAAGCGTCAGTTGGCGATAGCCGGCTTCCGTACTGGCGAATTGCACCCATGAATCCGAAGCCAGGGCGGTTTTCTGTGCCATTTGCCCAGCGCCTGTCTTCATGGATTTGAAATTATCGCGAATACGCAGCAGCTCTGCCTGCAAGCTATCGTCTATCCATGTCTCATCGCCGCCGTAGCGGTAGCCACCTGCCTTGTAGAACTGCAACATGCCTTCGGTTGCGGCCGCCATGGATTCGATAGCAAGACCGCTACGCCAAAAAGAAGCGCGCTTGGGCTTGACCGCCTTGACGCTACGCCCCAAAACCGGCAGCAACTTTATATCGCGTGCAAACTGCAAGCCCGTAGACAATGCCTTTATGGACTCACCCGCCACTTCTTGCTGGTTTCGGTACAGAGGGTTGGAGGCTGATGGCTTGGAAAAATGTTGTGCATAGCTGCCGCCCGGCCCCCATTCCTGGACCAGCTCCGATCCCAAGCGGGCTAGATTGCCAGCGATGGCGGTAGCATAAGCACACGCCGACGTATTACTGGCATGTGTCGGATCAGCTAACAAACCGTCATCCCGATAAAGCACGTACTCCAGCGCAGGCAAGCCCTGTATCGCCACGCTCTGCGTTGGCAGCGCCGTCGTATCAGGTACTGAATCAGTCGTTGCCAATAACACCTGGACTTGCCGCACGGTAATGCCGCGCGGGTCTGGCCAAAAACTAATTTTCTCGTAGCGGTTAGCGGCGACCAAGGGGCCGAAACGTAAAAACTCTATTCCCGACCAAGCTCTTACCAACTTGGCAAAGCCATCTTGCACAGCTTGCGCTCCGGCCTTTTCCGGCGCGGCACACCAGGTTTCCAGCCTGGCATGCAGGCTATTTGCAGATTGCTGAAAGTGCTGCATGGCGGGCGAAATATAGCCCTTCGCCAAGTTTTCCCCAAGGCTGGGCGACAGTTCACCCGCGCCAGATGTTGCTATCGGCAATAGCAGAACGCCCCCCAGGCACCGAAGCAGCCAGGAACGAAACAGCGGTGTACGGTTATTTATCAAAGCGACTCCAGGAATCGGATCAAGTCGGCGCGCTGCTCCGGGGTCATTGCCACGACGCGATCACGAGGCGCCTGGGCTTCACCGCCGTGCCATAAAATGGCTTCCAGCAATGTACGGGCCCTGCCATCGTGCAACCAAGTGGCATTGGGGTTAACTGTCTTGGTCAGGCCTGTGCCCCACAGCGGCGGTGTGCGCCATTCCCGGCCGCTGGCATCGCCCTCGTCCTGGTCATCGGCCAAACCAGGGCCCATATCGTGCAACAGCAAATCGGTATAGGGCCATATCAACTGGAAGCGATGCTCGGCCCGCTTGGCATCGCGCCGAGTTACGTATTTGGGCACATGGCAGGCAATGCAATTGGACTCGTAGAACAGTTTTTTGCCGGCCAATACCCGCTCATCGTCCACATCGCGCCGTTGAGGCAGCGCCAAGTTCAGCGAATACATGGTCACAAAATCCATCAAGCGCGCAGGCACCTCGTGTTCGCCCAAATGTTCCTGAGCGCCATGCGGCATATCCTGACAAGCCCGCTGGCCCGGCGTGCAATCGCCGTAGTGGTTGGGAAACATGGGCGAAGACAAGCCCATGTCGCCGGAAAAAGCATTGGCCGATTGATGCTCTACCGTGGGCTGGCCTGCCTTCCAGTTAAAGCGGCCCAGCACGCGCTCACCTGTGCGTATATCTTTGATCCAGTTGGGACGCCCCGAAACGCCATCACCATGACCGGCCGCCGCATGCGCCAGGATGTCATTCTCGTGTATCGCTTCCAGCAAACCCAGCCCCAGCATAGGCGGCGCCAGCCGCGGCGAAAAACGAACATCGGGATGCATGGGACCATAGCCCAAGTCTTCGACACTATAAGCAGGATCCATCAGCACCGCCGACTCGCCGCCATTAAGCTGGACCGGAATCTCGCGGTAATCGATTTTTATGCGGCCTTCGGCGGGCAAACCAGGCACAGCAAAAGGCTGCAATTGGTGCCCATAGACGGGGTCTGGCAATGATGCCACTTCGCCCTGATCCAGACGCTTACGCGCATCATCGGCGCTACCGGGCAGCGAAAGGCGCAACAACAGCGCAACGACATCACTGCGTTCAAGAGGATCAAAGCCAGGTACGGTGCCCCTACCGTCCTTCACATGACAAGCCTGGCATGACCTGGCATTGAACAAAGGCCCCAAGCCATCTGAAGCCTGGGTGGAAGACGGCGACGAGACCCAGTCCTTACGGAACAGCCCATTGCCCACCATGAATTCCTGCCTGCCTTCAAACGTCAGGTTGGCGGCAGGATGCGAGAAAATATCAGGGTTGATCAGCTTTTTGACGGTACCCGCGCCGCCCTGCATCTGCTCGAACTGCTCGGCTTGGGAAAAGCTGGTGGCAGGCTTGGTAATAGCGCTAACACGAGCTTGATCTTGGTCGCTCAAATCAGAGCGCTGAGCCTGGCCGCCAGCCGTCGCAACGGCAGCGGCCAGGCTCAAAACAACAATACTAACAACACGTTTCACTATGGCACGCTATTGAAAAACGGCATCGGGCTTGTCCAGGCTGTCAGACCCTTCCAGTTCGATATCACCCAATTCCAAAGCCGCAATCACGCGCTCGATGCTACGTGTCTGTGCAACCAGGCCGTCAATAACTGCCTGCACCACGGCGTTGCCTTCTGCATTGCCCTGGGCAATCATTTGGTCGTAGGTTTCCACGGTTTCTGCACGCTGCTTCATGGCCTGCATGGCTTTGAAGGTAGTATCCAACTTGTTGTGCATTTCCGCATCCAGCTTGGCATCACGAGCCTTGACCAAGTCAGACAGATTAGCCCCCTTGACCACAGAACCGTCCACACGCTTGTACTGGCCCTGATATACATTCATCATGCCAACCTGATTGTAGAAGTGCGAATTATGCGTGTTATCGGAAAAGCAATCATGCTCTTCCTCAGGATCGTGCAGCATCAAACCCAGCTTGATGCGTTCGCCCGCAAGCTCGCCGTACGACAAGCTACCCAGTCCGGTCAGCATGGCGACCAAACCTGCCTTGGGGTCGCCCTGCACAACTGCGCGCGCTTCACCCTTGGCCTGCCAGTTAGCAACCATTTCTTCCAGATCTGCAACCAGCATGGCGGTCGCGACTTTCAAATATTGACCACGCCGGTCGCAATTACCGCCCGTGCAGTTGGCAACATCAAAATCAGTATGCGGGCGATTGCCGGCATGGCGCTCTTGTGGAGTCCCCGTGCGATCGGCAGGCGCCGGGCCGGTACCGTTAAGGTCTTGCCCCCAAAGCAGAAACTCTATGGCGTGATAGCCCGTCGACACGTTGGCTTCGTTGCCATCGGCCTCATGCAGCACTTCGCGCAGCAGCTTGGCTGTAATATCGGTAGCGTCCACCGCCTTGCCGCCGACACTTAGTTTTTTGTTGGCAATAACGTTAACGACATAATAGGCATTGGCATCCGAATCAGTGCCATAGGACGCATCCACGTAATCTATCATGCCCTCGTCCAATGGCCAGGCGTTAACGCTCCCTTCCCAATCGTCAACGATGGGATTGCCAAAACGGAAGGCTTCAGTTTGCTGGTAAGGCACGCGCGCATCCAGCCAGGCAGTGCGGGCCGCTTTCAAAGTATCGGCGCTGGGCTTGGCCAGCAAGTCGGCTATCGATTTTTGCAGCAGGCGCGCGGTGGACAAGGCGTCCTCGTACTCGGCCTGAGCCAGGTCGGCATAGGTTTTAACAACCGCTTTAGGTTCCACAGCGGCATTGGCCCCTGTGCTGATCAAAGCGGCCAGCGCCGC
>DATJCP010000347.1:0-2655 GCA_035514715.1 Candidimonas sp. | reverse complement strand
TCGCGCCTAGGAGATGCCAATGTCAGAGAATCCTATAGTCGATCAAGATAAGCCCGAGTTCTGGGACGAGGCGTCAGCGCAGTTGATGGGGCGTGACCGCATCCTTAAAAAGCTGATCCCCCGTCATAAGTCTGAATGGCTTGCACCTTCCGCAACCCCTTTTCTTACCCTTGCCCGAGCCATTGTCGGGCATCAGATTTCGGTTAAAGCCGCCGATGCCATGTGGCACCGTTTTACTGAGGCTTGTGGGCGCCAGCCTACGCCGCGTGCGGTGATTGCATTGGCCGAGACCGAAACCGGCTTGTCGAGCTTGTCCAAACGCAAGTCAGAATATATTCTTGATCTCGCTACGCATTTTTCCGAGAAAAAGATAAAGCCAGCCTTATGGAAAACGATGGATGATGAAGCGGTTATCGCCGATCTGTGCGCTATTCGGGGCATAGGACGGTGGACGGCCGAGATGTTTCTTATTTTCAACCTGCAGCGGCCCGACATCCTTCCCCTGGATGATGCAAGCTTGCTCAAGGCAATTTCGTTACACTACTTTAGTGGCGAGCCCGTCTCGCGTTTTGAAGCCCGGGAAGTCGCCCAGGCTTGGGCGCCATGGCGTACCGTCGCCACTTGGTACTTATGGCGCAGCCTTGATCCGGCAGCTGTTCAGTACTAAACAAAGTGAATGCTCTAATCTGGATACCAAGCTCTTATGCGTAATACCTTCCTGGAATTTGAACAACCTCTGGCCGAGCTCGAAAATAAAATCGAGCAACTGCGTTTTGTTCAAACCGATTCTGCCGTAGATATTTCGGAAGAGGTCGGTCGTTTGCAACAAAAGAACCAGACCCTGGCCAAGAATATTTATTCCAAGCTTACGCCATGGCAGACCGCGCTGGTCGCTCGGCACCCCCAACGCCCGTACACACTGGACTATGTCCGGGAAATCTTCACCGATTTCCATGAATTGCACGGGGACCGCATGTACGCCGACGATCAGGCTATCATCGGCGGATTGGCGCGATTCAACGGTACGCCTTGCATGGTTATCGGCCATCAAAAAGGGCGCGATACCAAAGAACGCGCCATGCGCAATTTCGGCATGCCGCGGCCAGAAGGCTACCGCAAGGCCTTGCGCCTGATGCGCCTTGCCGAAAAATTCCAATTGCCCATCTTTACCTTCGTTGATACCCCGGGCGCTTATCCCGGTATCGGGGCTGAAGAGCGCGGCCAATCCGAAGCCATCGGCCACAATTTGTATGCCATGGCAGAACTTAAAGTGCCTATCATCGCCACCATCATCGGCGAGGGCGGGTCGGGCGGCGCATTGGCCATTGCCATCGGCGATGTCGTGATGATGCTGCAGTATTCCACTTATGCCGTGATTTCCCCCGAGGGTTGCGCATCGATCTTATGGCGCAGCGCCGACAAAGCGTCGACCGCAGCCGAAGCGCTGGCGATTACCGCGCCTCGTCTCAAAGACCTAGGCTTGGTCGACCGCGTCGTTAATGAACCCGTGGGCGGCGCTCATCGCGATCCGGTCATGATGGCGCGCCAGCTTAGCCGCGCGTTGTCGGATTCATTGCGCCAAGTGTCGGGTATGAATGCCGAGCAGTTGATTGAACATCGACTGCAGCGCCTGATGTCTTATGGTCGTTTCCAGGAAACGAATAGCTAACGCCGGCTATGTCCTTTGATGCGTTCTGGAGCGGGTTCGGTTCGCCTGGCCTGCTGCAGGCCATAAGCCGCAGTCTGGCTGCTTTGTCGCAGCCGCCTCGACGTATTGCTGTGGCCCTGAGCGGCGGGGCCGATTCCGCCATGCTGGCGGTGCATGCCGCCATTTTTGCCCATAGAGCAAATCTCGAGCTGCATTTTTTCCATGTTCACCACGGCCTGCAGGCGCCAGCCGAGCGCTGGCAGGCGCATGTGCATGATTTGGCCCAGTGGCTGCGCGTACCATGCCATAGCCTGGTTGTCCGAGTGGATACGGCTTCGGGGGCGGGCATTGAGTCTGCCGCTCGCGATGCTCGCTATGATGCACTTGGGCGGCTAGCGGAGCAGATTGGGTTGCAGCATATTTTGCTGGCCCACCATCGCAACGATCAGGCTGAAACTGTCATTCTTCGTCTTTTGCGCGGCTCAGGTCCCGGCGGCCTGGCTGCTATGTCTGATGCTATGCAGCGCGAGGGTGTGACTTATCTGCGGCCTTGGCTGGCTGTGGATCGCGCAACTGTCCTGGATCAGGCCGATCAGTTTTTTCAGATCAGCGGGTGGGCGCCGGTTCAGGACCCGACCAACTCTGACGACAAGTACACCCGTGCGGCAGTGCGTGAGCGGCTGGTTCCGGAATTGAATCAGCGCTGGCCAGGCTGGCAGGGGAACGTGGCGCGCCATGCCCGTCAAAGCGCCCAGGCTCAGGAAGTGTTGGATGAGGTCGCAGCGCAGGATTTTTCGGGGTTGGCTGCCGACCCTGACGGGAGCGGGTTTTCGCTGGCCTCGTGGCGTTTGTTGTCGGCTGCCCGGCAGGCATTGGTATTGCGTTACTGGCTGTCGCAACAAGGCTTGCGCATGCCTACCGACGCCCGCCTGCAAGACATCATGAAGCAGTTGCGCGGCTTGCACGCCATGGGCCACGACAGGCAAATGCGGGTCAAGCATGGCGCT
>DATJCP010000346.1:0-4064 GCA_035514715.1 Candidimonas sp. | reverse complement strand
CCAAGCAGCCTTGCAGCAGCCTCGGCTTCTGCGTGGCGAATACCTTTCACGCTGTCTTGATCGGCTGACGCATCCTTCCAGGCGATATTGGACTCGCCATTTTCACCGTAGCTAAGGCAAACCAAATGCACCGGGACACCCTTGGCGGCGTGAAGCGCGATTGCGCCACCGCAACGCCAGACGAAATCCCCAACATGCGCCGTGACAACGACTATGGACCCTGTCATATGTTTCTCCTACTTATCAATACCGCCATTGTATTTTAATAAAACACTGTTGTACTATGCACAACAAGCCAATAAATACATAGGATAATAGATGAGTAACGATGGCGTTGCCGCTGTAGAACGTGCGCTTAACGTGCTGGATTGCTTCAAACCAGGATCGGAAAAATTGACTCTGACGGAATTAAGCAAAAAGCTAACGCTGCACAAAACAACAGTATTCCGGCTGATGAATTCGCTTATCCGCTGCGGGTATGCAATGCGCAATGCCGACGGCCGCTATTCTCTAGGGCCTCGGGTTCTATACCTTGGACGCGTCTATGAGAAAGGATTTCAACTATCCGACGTCGTCATGCCTGTGCTGGAACAACTGTCCAGCCTGACAGGGGAAAGCGCGGCGTACTATATCGAGAGCGATCAGCAAGGCTCCCGGCTTTGCCTATTCCGATGCCAGCCGCACGAAGGACTACACAGCCAGGTGCTGGCGGGAAGCGTCATGCCACCAGACAACTCGTCGACGGGAAGGGTCTTCAAAACGTGGGCACAGCTTTCAGGCATCCCTGATGAACGATTACCCTTTTTTTCCTGCGGTGTGCGCGATCCTTACACATCATCCTGGTCCGTTCCTGTCATTGGCGATGAAGACCGGTTTGTCGGTGCGATCACAATTGCCGGGCCTTCGGAGCGGCTGCGGAATGTCGATATACCCGCCTTTGAACGGGCGATTACTCAAGCAGCGGTAAATCTTTCCGCGGGGCTGGGTGCGTCAGCTGAAATACGGGAAGTCATGTACGGGGGGTGAAGCCAACCTGAGCTTCAACATCGAGATAAAGCGCGTAGAAACCCTATTTTTTTCTCTGCTCGCTCCGACGCTTATTCTTGTTTTTTGAAGGCGGCGACAAGGATTTTTGCAGGCGCTGAATCGCCGCATACGCTTGCTTACGCTCAGCCTCGCGCTTGGCGCGATAAAGCACAACTGCTCGGGAAATGCCAAAAGCGATTGCAAATGCAACGACAACAATAATACCGCCCGTCAAACTACCCATAACCTGCTTCTAGAAAAATATTGAATAACACCGCGTGACCGCTCCCGCGTCGCTCGAGAGCAATGTACCTTCTGCCAGGATGGCGGTAGCATTGTATAGTCTTTGATCTGGGGGCCCGCATGAATACTCTTGAATTAGCCATTCCGCCACCTGCTGTCATGCTTGTCATTGGCTTGCTCATGTGGCTGCTGTTCTTTCTTTTCCCTGGCTTTTCATTGCCTGCAATTAGTAGTGTGACTGGCGCGATCGGTATCGGCCTGATTGGCTTGTGCATCAGTATGGCAGGCATTATCACGTTCAAACACGCTCGAACAACATCGAACCCAAGAAATCCTGGCGAAGTTTCAGTACTGGTCACATCAGGCATTTATCGCCTTACCCGCAACCCCATGTATGTGGGGGTGTTGCTCGTACTGATAGGCTGGGGTGTATTTCTTGGCAACGCGCTGGCGCTGATATGCGCACTTATCTTTGTTCCTTATATAAGTCGATTCCAGATCCAGCCCGAGGAACGGGTGCTTCAGAATAAATTCGGCGCGGCATTTATCGAATATAAGGCCAAAGTCCGGCGATGGATATAAAGCCTTACGGGTAAGAAACACCCTATTCTGACCTGCATCAACGCTTGACTTGAAGTCCGCTGCTACACTCCCACGCTTTCGTCAGGGCCCCGTTGCCCGTCCGTTCCCAAGGAAAGTGTTTTCAGCATGGCCAGTACTTTAGCAATCGTCGTTTCCCTATTACTCTTGATGTACCTGGCCTACCGTGGCGTTACCGTACTACTCCTGGCACCACTTATGGCAGCCTTGGCAGTACTGCTTTCAGGTGAAATAAGCATCTACTTGCCCATTTACACTGACACCTTCATGAAGGCGTTGGGCAACTATGTAATCCAGTTCCTCCCGATCTTCCTGCTAGGCGCCCTGTTCGGCCAACTCATGGCAGACTCAGGGGCCGCTCACACCATTTCCCGTTGGATCGTCGCCAGACTCGGCGATAAGCATGCGATTGTGACCGTGGTACTGGCGTGCGGCGTCCTCACCTATGGCGGCGTATCCCTCTTCGTCGTAGCATTTGCGATCTATCCGATTGCGACAGACCTCTTCCGCACGGCCGATATTCCCAAACGGCTGATACCGGCGACTATCGCTCTGGGTTCCTTCACATTCACCATGACCGCGATGCCCGGCACGCCCGCCATCCAGAATGCCATACCCATTCCTTATTACGGCACCAACGTATTTGCCGCACCCGGCCTTGGCCTGATCGCTTCCGCCATCATGCTGCTGGGCGGCCTATGGTGGTTGCGGGGCCGCGCAGCCAGCGCCCGCCTTGCCGGCGAAGGCTACGGCCAGCATGAAGACAATGCCGACACCTCGGCAATTGAAGGTGCAAACAGCGGTTCGCTATCGCACATGCCGCTCTTCCTGGCCCTGCTGCCCCTCGTCCTGGTTATTTCAGTGAACGCCCTTTTCACCTACGTAGTGTTCCCGCGTATGGATATGAGCTTCGTTACAGAACGCTTTCCGCATCTGACTCCAGCTAAGGCAATCGGACTGTGGGCGCTCATTATTGCGCTCGCAACTGCATGCACCACGCTCGTCGTTTCACGCCTGGGTCACTGGAGCAATCTACGCGATACCATCAACAAAGGCATCTACGGCTTCATGCTGCCATTGTTCAACACGGCTTCAGAAGTTGGCTACGGGGCGGTCATTGCTGGCCTGGCTGGGTTCACCATTATCCGCGACGCGGTGCTGAACGTGACTCCCGGCAATCCTTTGATTTCCGAGGCCATTGCCATGAACGTGCTGGCGGGGATTACCGGCTCGTCTTCCGGTGGACTTAGCATTGCGCTGCAAACGCTAGGCTCAGACTACCTGCGCATGGCGCAGGAAGCTGGTATTAGTCCTGAACTGATGCACCGGGTGGCTGTAATGGCGGCGGGCGGCTTCGATACGTTGCCCCATTGCGGCGCGATCATTACTCTGCTGGCGATCTGCAAACTGACCCACCGGCAGTCGTACCTGAACATCGCTGCAGTGACTATGGCCGCACCACTGGTCGCTCAGGTAGCGGTGATTACGCTGGGAACGATGTTCGGGAGTTTTTAAGAAAAAATCGCAATCCATGTCTTCAGCCGATCCCGATACGCTTGGCCCCCTTTCGGAACAAAGACTCCGCGTCGGCAGAGAACCTGAACGCCGCCAGGAAATCGTCGACACAGTATGACGGAACCGCTTTATGGATTGCGACCACGAAGCCAGATGCTTCATCGAGCCTGCCGACCATCGCAAGACACTGGGCGGCAATTGCCAGGATATGTACATGGGCGTTGGGGCGCGCCGCCGCCTTGACAGCCCAGTTGGCGGCTTCCTCGAACTGACCCAGGCGAACCAACGCAATCGCGCGAACAGCCAACATGCCGAACAGCAACGGATCGAAGGGACTCAGATGACGTGAATGATCGGACGATCCAATCGCCGCCTCAGCGTCCCCCGACTGGCAATTCACAAACCCGAGCGCGTAATGCCCAAGAGCAAAATTCGGGCTCAGATCGACAGCGCCCTGCAGCTCGATCAACGACTGGTCTTTTTCGCCGCGCAGCCACAGCGCCCTGCCCATGGCCCAATGCGCAGCCGGGTCGCGATCATCGACAATTAGGCTTTGGCCGGCTGCCTCGAACGCGCGGTCAATTTCCAGACTGCGTTCGCCCCAACGTTGAAACGCGTTCTGCCAATGAGTAAAAGACAGACCCGCATAGGCCCGTGAAAATGTTGGGTCGAGCCGTACG
>DATJCP010000345.1:0-12122 GCA_035514715.1 Candidimonas sp. | reverse complement strand
CGTAGCATACGGCGCCTCTAGTCCCTCCTGGCGCAACAGGGCAGCTCTAATTTTCATGGGCATGTCATCCTAAGACGGTGAAGCGAAACCTAATGTCGTTGAGGTTTCAGCTTCCTGCGAAAAATGTTGAATGCTAAACGGTGCGACCGCCGTCCACCGGAAACTCGATACCTGTAATGAACTCAGCTGCATCGCTGGCCAGGAACACGGCGGCGGCAGCCACATCCGAAGGCTGGCAAAAGCGGCCCATGGGAATGGTGGAAACAAACTTCGCACGATTTTCGGGCGTGTCGGGCATGCCCATGAATAGCTCGAACATGCCAGTAATGCCCATGACCGGGCAAATGGCATTAACACGGATATTTTCGGGGCCAAGCTCCACGGCCATGGATTTGGATAGCACGTTGACTGCGCCTTTTGTGGCGTTATACCAACTAAGGCCGGGACGTGGCCGAATGCCCGCCGTAGAGCCGATATTCAAGATAACGCCCTTACCTTGCGCCCGCATGATGGGTAGGACAGCCTGTGTCATATAGTAGATAGACTTGATATTGACGTTAAGCAGACGGTCGAACATCTCTTCGTCGACATCCAGCATGGGCTGATTCTTGTGGGTGATTGCGGCATTGTTCACCACGATATCCACGGAACCGAACTCCACCTGGCAGGACTTGATCAGACTATCCACGTCGGCACGATTCGCGACGTCAGCCTTGATTGCCAGGGCCGAACTGCCGATTTCACCGGCTACCCTGTCAGCAGCTTCTTTATTGATATCGGCGATAACGACTTTAGCCCCTTCTTTGGCATACAGTTTGGCAATACCCTCACCAAAGCCACTGCCAGCACCGGTAACCACAGCAACCTTATTATCCAGCTGTCCCATATTTGTCTCCATTTTGTAGATTATTTATTTTTCTAGAATTACACAATCATTATCGTTGTGCTAATGCTTTCTGCGCAGCAAGACTCTTTCTTGCGTCCCGTCCCGCTACTGCTCCTCATAGCTGATGATCACCACATCGGCCGCCTGCTGACGTATTGAAACAATGGCTTGGTAGGCGGCCGAGTTATGCCAGCTATCGATCGCGGCGCGACTAGGAAACCGTATGACTACGGTATCGGTAAAGGCGTGGTCGCCGGCCAGGACCTGGGCTTGCTGCCCTCGAAATACAAGTATTGCCCCCCACGGGGCTACAGTGGCCGGAACCTCGCTGCAATACTCGGCCCACTTGACAGGGTCTTTAACAGTGATATGTCCAATCAGGTAGGCTGCCTGGGGCTGCCTCTGTGAGGCACCAGCAACATCAATTTGCAACTGCGCGTCCCTGCCTTTTGAGTCAGTGTGCTCCATCACGCCTCCTTAATCCTACCCACCTGTTGGACTACCGTTTCCCTATCCTGTTTTCTTGATTCAGCCAGCGATGATTTCCAGCTTGGCTACACCCAGCGCCAGCGTTTTGGTACCGGCTTCGCGAAACTGAATTTGCGCCTGGGCATCTTGGCCCAGGCCGCTCAGGCTTATCACGGTGCCTTCACCGAACTTGCCGTGGCGCACGCCAGAACCGATACGAAAATGCTGGTCGCCAACGGTGACACCCGTAGTAAGACTGCGCGCCACACGAGGCGCCGCCATGCCGCCATCCTTGCGATTAAAGGACTCGCCGCGCCTGAAAGCGCCACTCCAGGTATCTTCACGTACAACCGCCCGGCCTTCCCTGGGCGTCAGCCACTTCAAGTGTTCCTCGGGTATTTCTTCCAGGAAGCGAGAGCGCATCGCATAACGGGTTTGCCCATGCAGCATGCGGCTTTGCGCCAAGGTCAAATACAAGCGTTCGCGCGCCCGTGTAATGGCAACATACATCAGGCGCCGTTCTTCTTCCAGGCCTGCCGCTTCCAGCAAACTGTTTTCGTGCGGAAACAAGCCTTCTTCAACCCCGGTAATGAATACCGAATCGAACTCCAGCCCCTTGGCAGCATGTACCGTCATCAGCTGAACCGCATCCTGCCCGGCCTGCGCCTGATTCTCGCCGGCCTCCAGCGACGCATGGGTCAGGAAAGCAGCCAGAGGCGACATGGATGCAACAGCAATGGAGAATGGGTCTTCACCCGCCTGCTGCGAACCCTCACCAGCAACAGAGTCCGGTGCGCCAGGAACTGCGCCTGCACTTAGATCACGGTCATCGGCAATCCGTCCTGCAGGCAAGCTTTCGAAATTCTCTTCAGCGACAAAGGCAGCCGCCGCATTAACAAGTTCCTGAAGGTTTTCCAGGCGATCGGCGCCTTCCCTGTCGTTTTGATAATGCGCCAGCAAGCCGCTGTGATGCACCACATGATCGATCAGCTCAGGCAACGATAGAATTTGCGCCTCGTGCGCCATTTGCTGGATCAGCTCCGCAAAGCGCGCGAGATTGGTACCGCCTTTACCCGACATGTAGGGCACTGCGCGGAACAGGCTGACATTATGTTCACGAGCGATATCGGCCAATTGCTCCAGCGTACGCGCCCCTATGCCGCGCGTCGGGAAATTGACCACGCGCAGCCACGACGTATCGTCGTGGGGATTATCCATAAGCCGCAAATACGCCAGGGCGTGCTTGACTTCCTGGCGCTCGAAAAAGCGCAGGCCGCCATAGACCTTATAAGGAATTGCCGCCGAGAACAGCGCATGCTCGATGATGCGCGACTGGGCATTGCTGCGATACAGCACCGCAATTTCGCGGCGCAAGCGGCCATCGTCGATCAAGGCCTTGATTTCGTCAATAATCCAGCGGGCTTCCAGCAAATCGGAGGCCTGCTCCACCACCCGTACAGGCTCGCCTTCACCTTGTTCAGTCCAAAGATTCTTGCCCAACCGGCCGGTATTGTGCGCGATCAAGGCGTTGGCCGAATCCAGGATGTGTCCGTAAGACCGGTAGTTCTGTTCCAGCCGTATCACGTTGCCATGGGCGTAGTCGCGCTCGAAGTCGGCCATGTTGCCGACATTGGCGCCGCGAAAGGCATAAATAGATTGGTCATCATCGCCAACGGCGAAAATGGATGCGCCACCGCCCGCCAGCAATCTCAGCCAGCGGTACTGCAAGGTATTGGTATCCTGGAACTCGTCCACCAGGATGTGCTGGAAACGACGTTGATAATGTTCGCGTATGGGAGCATTGCGTTGCAGCAGCTCATACGCGCGCAACAGCAATTCGGCGAAATCAACCACACCTTCGCGTTCGCACTGATCTTGGTACAACTGATAGATTTCGACCAGGCGACGACGATGCGGATCATTGACTGCAACGTCATGCGGCCGCTGCCCGTCTTCCTTGGCGCCATTGATAAAGCGCTGCACATCACGAGGCGGAAACTTTTCGTCGTCTATGCCAGCGCCTTTGATCAGGCGCTTGATGGCCGCCAGTTGATCGGCGCTATCCAGAATCTGGAAAGTCTGAATCAGACCCGCATCGCGATGATGGGCGCGCAACAGACGATTGCACAAACCATGGAAGGTGCCTACCCACATGCCGCGCGTATTGATGGGCAGCAAGGCAGACAAGCGCGTGAGCATTTCCCGCGCCGACTTATTGGTGAAGGTTACCGCCATCAGCCCAAACGGACTGGCCTGGCTGGTTTGAATCAGCCAGGCCATGCGCGTAGTCAGGACTCGGGTCTTGCCGCTCCCCGCGCCGGCCAGAACCAGCGCGTGTCGGGGAGGGAGAGTTACTGCGGCTTGCTGTTCAGTATTAAGGCCAGAAATCATCATGCCGCGTAGCGGCGCAACCGGTTGGCAAACTGTTCCAGGCTCTCGATACCGCTTTGCTGAGCGCTTTGGCACCAAGCCTGCAGGTCGGCAAGCAATTGCTCGCTGCTGGCGCTGGAGCTTTCCCACAAGCGGGTCAGTTCACGACGCATTTGCACCAAGGTGGACAAGGATTGATTGCCAGCCAGGACGGTTTCAAGTTCGGCGCGCTGTGCTGGCTCAAGAGAGTCGTCGCTGCGGGCAAGCCAGTCTTTGCTGCGGCTGAGCAAGGCCCAGCTGCAATCTGGGCTGCCTTCTTTGCGGGAAGGCTTGAGCTTGGCGAGTTCATCACTAGCAGCTTTCTTTACCAGGTCGGTATAACGGGCAAGAATTTCGTAGCGGTGGGTAATGACGCCTTGCAAAGTGCTGGCATCGACAGCAGCCTTGGCCGGTTCAAGTTTGAGCTTGGGAGCAAGTTTCTTGACTTGCGCCAGGCCGAAAAACCTGAGGACTTGAATATAAGCCCAACCCAGATCGAACTCGTACCACTTGGTGGAAAACTTGGCCGATGTGCCATAGGCGTGGTGATTATTGTGCAGCTCTTCGCCACCGATAATGATCCCCCATGGCGAAACATTGGTGCTGGTATCGGGGCTGGCATAGTTGCGATAGCCCCAGGCATGGCCGATGCCATTGACAACGCCAGCTGCCCAGAAAGGAATCCAAGCCATTTGAATAGCCCACACGGTAAGGCCAAGGACACCGAACAATGACAAGTTAATGCCAAGCATGATCAATATGCCCATCAGGCTGTGACGGGTATAGAGGTTGCGTTCGATCCAGTCGTCGGGAGTACCGTGCCCAAAGCGCTTCAGGGTTTCTTCGTTGTTGGCTTCCTGGCGATAGAGTTCGGCGCCACGGAAAAACACCTTGCCCAGACCGAATACGACTGGCGAATGGGGATCACCCTCGCGTTCGCATTTAGCGTGGTGCTTGCGGTGAATGGCAACCCATTCCTTGGTGACCATACCTGTGGTCAGCCACATCCAGAAACGGAAGAAGTGCATTACTGCCGGATGCAAGTCCAACCCGCGGTGGGCTTGGCTACGGTGCAGAAATACCGTAACGCCGACAATAGTGATATGCGTGAGCACAAGGGTAACCAGAACGACTTGCCACCAGGATAGCTGAAGCAAACCGCCGGATAAAAAATTAAGTATATAGTCCATAAACCTAGTTAAGGCCTCATGTTAAGACATTGAAAAGTGTAGCCCACTTGTAAGCCATATGACAGCTAAATCTCAATTTAGTTTTGAGGCAAATCAAGTATAAACAAGGCCTTACCCCACAAATGGAAGGGTTTTTCCAGCCTTGTTTTGATTGCAAATCAAGCTTGATTCAGCTGCTTGCGGCGGACTAAAAGCCCGCCGGAAAGGATCAATGGTTTCCAGGCTCAGCGGGTGCATCAGGCCCTAAATCGACCTCTGCGTCATCCTGGGCAATTTCAGAAGCATCCGACTGCGCAATCTCGGCATCCACGGCTTGCGGCACCATCTTTTCGACCGCAGCTGGTTTGCTGCGCTCTAGAACGGCGGCAAAGAAACCATCGGTGCCATGGAGGTCGGGCCGCATGCTTAGATAAGGACCTTCAAGTGTCAGATTTTTGCAACGATCCGTCACGATACTGCTGGCATCAAGAAGCGTAAATTCAGGATTTTCGGCTAAAAACGCCGTAATTTGATCCTGGTTTTCTTCAGGAAGCACGCTGCAGGTGGCGTATACCAACCGCCCACCTGGCGCGACGCAACGCGATGCCTGGCGCAGGATGCTGGCCTGCATGGCGCACAGTTCCTGCAGCGATTCGGGATGCATGCGCCATTTAAGATCGGGATTGCGCCGCAGCGTACCCAAGCCGCTGCAAGGCGCGTCCACCAGAACCCGGTGGGCTTTGCCGCGCAAACGCTTTACGCGCTGATCGTTCTCTGGATTGATAACCACCGGTACGATATTGGACAAGCCGCTACGGGCAAAGCGGGGCTTGGCTTTGGCCAAGCGTGCAGCGGATACGTCAAAAGCGTACAAACGGCCAGTGGAACGCATTAGAGCGCCGAGCAGCAGCGTTTTCCCGCCCGCCCCTGCGCAATAATCGATGATCATTTCACCCCGCTTGGGGGCCACCAATGCGGCCAGAATCTGGCTGCCTTCGTCCTGGACTTCAATTTCGCCTTTCTCGAACATAGGCCAGCGGTTTACCGGCGGCCTGCCCTGCATGCGTATCCCCCACGGAGAATAAGGCGTGGGTTCGGGGCTGTAGCGCAAGCCGGCGCCACTACGCAATAAAGCGAGCATTTCGTCGCGATCCGCCTTGAACGGATTGATGCGCAAGTCCAGCGGCGCCGACTTGTTCAATGCCTGTACCAGCGAATCGGGATCGTCCAATGCCGAGAGGCGCTCATCCAGCCAGTCGGGCAAGCTGTCGCGCACAGCGCGCGACAGACTGTTGATGTCGATACGCTGAACGTGTTCGAGCCAATGCTGTTCAATTTCGGACAAGCCGGTATCCAGCACCGACTTGTCGAATACCGACGCCAAGCCCAGCACAGCCAGGCGGCGCCCCGCCGGCCCGCTGCCGCTTTCGGCAAACTGGCGATAACGGCGCAAATGGCGCAGAACATCGAAAACTGCCTCGGCGACCTCACCGCGATCGCGAGCGCCCAACTTGGGGTTGGCGCGCAACCAGCGAGACAGCACCGCATCGGCGGGAAATTTCCATTGCAGGATTTCGCCCAGCACCGAGCGCACCTGGTCGATACGAACTGCGGCCATGACATAAGGCCGGGGCACATAAGTGCCACCCTCGCCGCCCTGCCGAGCCTGCGTATCCTGAGGCTGCGTGTAACGATCACGCTGATGGCCCGAACGGGCGCCGCCCCTTTCGTGTTCCTGCCTGCGGGGCGCTGGGCTTTTGCCCTGCGCGCGCCGAGGCTTGTCTGTACTATTCATGTTTACCTTTGTGATGCTCGACGCCTTGCGGCGTCAGGACGAAGGAACGGCTGGCAACGCCGCGCACCTGCACGCGCTGCATGGCGTCGAGCGAAATGAGGCCTTCGGCCAGCCAGCGTACCACGTTCGCATATAAATGATGCTCGATCTGCAACACACGGTCGGCCAAGATATCGGGCGTATCGCCAGACAATACCGGCACGACACCTTGCGCAATAACGGGCCCGTGATCCAATACCGGAGTCACGAAATGCACCGTGCTGCCATGCCACTGCACGCCCATGGCCAGCGCCTGCTGATGTGTATGCAAGCCTGGAAAAGCCGGCAACAGCGAAGGATGGATATTAATTAACTTGCCATTGTAACGCTCGACGAAGGCAGGTGTCAGCACCCGCATGAAGCCGGCCAGCAAGACATAGTCGGGCTGATGGGCATCGATGGCCTCGGCCAGTGCTGTATCGAACGCATCACGACTAGCGTAATCCCGATGAGGCACGACGGTAGTTGCGATGCCTTGATCACGCGCCCAGGCAAGGCCGGCCGCATCGGCTTTGTTCGCGACAACGGCGCAAATAGTGGCGGGCAGCGCCTGATTACGCACTGCATTAACGATAGCCTGCATATTGGTGCCGCGGCCGGAAATCAGCACGACAAGACGGCAACCAGGGGTAGAAGATGCACCCAACACAATAATTCCTGAGTAAGTCGACGCAAAATTGTAAACTCTCGGGTGTGAAAACATCTTCCAGAATTTATCGCACCCTTCCCCGCTACGATAACCAGCGTCCCAGCGCGGTAACTATCGGCAATTTCGACGGCGTCCATCGCGGGCACCAGGCTATTCTTGCGCGTGTAAACGAATCCGCGCAAGAGCAAGGCCTGGCAGCCACGGTCATGACCTTCGAGCCCCATCCGCGCGCCTATTTTGCGCGGCGCGGTCAACGGCCGGAACTGATACCAACCCAGATCAGCAGCCTGCGCGACAAAGTGCAAGCCTTGCGCGAGCATCAGGCCTGTCAAATCGTGCTGGAGCGCTTCAACCAGGCGCTGGCCGATATGTCGGCGGAAGACTTTATCGAACAGTTGCTGGTGCGCGGTCTGAACACACGCTGGTTGCTGGTGGGCGAAGATTTCCGCTATGGCCACAAACGCAGTGGCGACATCGACCTGCTGCGCCGCGCCGGAAGGCAATATGGATTCGACGTAGAAACCATTGCCGATATCGCCGACGAGCACGGCCACCGGATATCCAGCTCTGAAGTACGGACGGCACTGGCCGTGGGCAACCTGGAGCGCGCAGAGCATCTGCTTGGACGCAGCTACCGCATCAGCGGCCACGTGATCCACGGTCAGAAACTGGGGCGCACCATCGGCTACCCCACCCTCAATGTCAGAGTCCCCCTGCAATGCGCCGCTCGCTCGGGCGTATATGTGGTGCGGGCGCACGGCTTGGCGGATGGCCCCATCAATGGCGTGGCCAGTTTGGGCGTACGGCCCACCATCTCGCATGGCGGACGCCTGATGCTCGAAGCGCACCTGCTGGACTGCCAGATTGACGCATACGGTAAACTCGCAGGTATTGAATTCCTACAGTACCTGCGGGACGAAGAAAAATTTCCCGACCTTCCCACAATGATCGCTGCCATCGACCAAGATGTACAAAGCGCTCGAGACTATTTTGCCCTCCATGGACTATAGAAACACCTTAAACTTGCCCGAAACCCCCTTCCCTATGCGGGGAGACCTTGCCAAACGCGAACCCGGCTGGATTGCCCAATGGGAAGAGAAAAAGGTTTACGCTGCCATACGCGAAGCCAGCAAAGGTCGGCCGAAATTCATTCTGCACGATGGCCCTCCCTATGCCAACGGCGACATTCATATCGGCCATGCGGTCAACAAGGTCCTGAAAGACATTATCGTCAAGAGCCGCGCCATGGCGGGCTACGATGCCGTGTATGTACCCGGTTGGGATTGCCATGGCATGCCCATCGAGATTCAGATCGAGAAAAAATACGGCAAGCATCTGCCCGTGGCCGAGGTCCAGTCCAAGGCGCGCGCCTATGCCTACGAACAAATCGACCGCCAGCGCAAGGACTTCAAGCGCCTGGGCGTGCTGGCCGACTGGGAACGCCCCTACTTGACCATGAATTTCAGCAACGAAGCCGACGAACTGCGTTCGCTGGCCCGCATCTTCGAAAAAGGCTACGTATTCCGGGGCTTGAAGCCGGTCAACTGGTGCTTCGATTGCGGTTCGGCACTGGCCGAAGCCGAAGTCGAATATGCCGACCGTAAAGACCCATCGGTACATGTGGCATTCAAGTTCGGCGACAAGGCCAAGCTGGCGCATGCTTTCGGTTTGACGCAAGTCGACGATGGCGCGATCGTCATCTGGACCACCACGCCCTGGACGTTGCCCGCCAATCAGGCGCTGAATGTCCATCCCGATATCGACTATGCCTTGGTCCAGCTTGACGAGCCACGCAGCACCGGTTCATTGCTGCTGCTGGCAAAAGACCTGGTTGAATCCTGCCTGGAAGAATGGAAGCTCAGCGGCAAGGTTATCGCCACGACCAAGGGCGACGCACTGACGAACCTTGAATTCAAGCACTCGCTCTACGACGCGCATGAAGGCTATCAGCGCATGTCGCCGGTCTACTTGGGCGACTATGTCACCCTGGACTCCGGTACCGGTGTCGTGCACTCGGCCCCCGCCTACGGTATTGAAGACTTTGTGTCTTGCAAGGCGCACGGCTTGGCCGACGACCAAATCATCAGCCCGGTCATGGGCGACGGCCATTACGTTCAAAGCCTGCCGCTATTTGGCGGGCAGATGATCTGGAAAGCCAATCCGCTTATCGTCCAGGCCCTGCAAGAGACAGGCAGCCTGTTGCACACCGAACAATATGTACACAGCTACATGCACTGCTGGCGCCACAAAACGCCCATCATATATCGCGCCACCAGCCAATGGTTTGCGGGCATGGATCGCAAGCCAATAGAAGGCAAAACCTTGCGCGAAACAGCGCTGGAAGGCATAGACAATACCGAGTTCTACCCCGCCTGGGGCCGAGCCCGCCTGCATGCCATGATCGCCAATCGCCCCGACTGGACCTTGTCACGGCAACGCCAGTGGGGTGTACCCATGGCCTTCTTCGTGCATAAGGAAACCGGCGAGGTTCACCCGCGCACCCCCGAATTGCTGGAACAGATCGCACTACGTATCGAACAGCACGGCATCGAAGCCTGGCAATCGCTGGACCCGGCTGAACTGCTGGGCGACGAAGCCGGCCAGTACGAAAAAAACCGCGATACGCTGGACGTATGGTTCGACTCCGGCACCACGCACGCCACAGTGCTGGGCGGTCAGGACCACAGCGTAAAAGGCTCGCACGCCGATGTGCTGTCGTGGCCGGCCGATCTGTATCTGGAAGGCTCTGACCAGCACCGCGGTTGGTTCCACTCGTCGCTGCTGACCAGTTGCATGCTGTATGGCCGCCCGCCCTACAAGGCCCTGCTGACACACGGTTTCGTGGTCGACGGCCAAGGCCGGAAAATGAGCAAATCAGTGGGCAACGTGATTGCACCGCAAAAGATTTCCGATTCCTTGGGCGCCGAAATCCTGCGTCTGTGGACGGCTTCCACCGATTACTCGGGCGAGCTGTCCATTTCCGACGAAATCCTTAAGCGCGTGGTCGAAGGATACCGTCGCATCCGCAACACACTGAAGTTCCTGTTGGGCAACCTGCAAGACTTCAACGCGGCTAGCGACTCGGTGGAAATTGAACACATGTTCGAGATCGACCGCTATGCGCTGGCCATGACGGCAGCCATGCAAGCCGACACCTTGGCCAATTACAAGCGCTACGAATTCCACCCGATAGTGTCGCGACTGCAAATCTTCTGCTCGGAAGACCTTGGCGCTTTCTATCTGGACGTCCTGAAAGACCGGCTATATACGGCAGGCAAAGACAGCGTGGCGCGCCGCTCGGCCCAAACAGCGATACACCACATCACGCACGCGCTGATCAAGCTACTGGCGCCAGTCGTGTCGTTCACCGCTGAAGAAGCCTGGAAAGACCTGCATATCGGCCGCGACATGCCCAGCATCTTTACCGAGCTGTTCCACGCCCTGCCCGACCAGGTCGATGCACAGTTGCTGCGCGACAAATGGGACCGCCTGCGTGAAATCCGTGCCGATGTCATGCGCAAGATCGAAGAAGTCCGCACCGCTGGCGACATTGGTTCGTCGCTAGCCGCCGAACTAGATATCTATGCCAGCGGCGACGACCACGCTTTGCTTGCCAGCCTGGGAGACGACCTGCGTTTTGTGCTGATCGTATCGCGCGCCAGCCTGCATACCGGCGAAGGCGCCTTGCTGATTACGGTGAATCCAACAAAGAACCAGAAGTGCGAGCGCTGCTGGCATCACCGCGACGATGTCGGCACCGACCCCGAGCACCCTGCTATTTGCGGACGCTGCACCAGCAACCTATTCGGCCTGGGTGAACTGCGCCACTATGCCTAAGCCTCAACAAGCTGGCACGCTTACCCAGACTCCAAAAACCGTGCGCTTTTGGAGCTGGATAGCGGGTGCACTCCTGATCATCGTGCTGGACCAGATCAGCAAGACCTACTTCGAAGGGAATATGCAGTACAGCGAACGCTGGAATGTATTACCGTTCTTCGACTTTACCTTGCTGTACAACCCCGGTGCGGCGTTCAGCTTCCTGGCCGACGGCCAAGGATGGCAGCGCTGGTTCTTCACCGCTGTCGCCCTGGGCGCCACAGGCCTTATTATTCACCTGCTGCGGCGCAGCCCTACGCAAACCTTGTTTTGCGCATCGCTGATGTGCATTCTAGGCGGGGCCGTAGGCAATGTCATCGACCGTGTTCAGCACGGCCATGTCATTGATTTTTTACTGTTCTATTGGAACAACTGGTATTTTCCGGCTTTTAACGTGGCAGACATTGCTATTACCTGCGGCGCCATCCTGCTAGTGCTCGACGAGTTGTTGCGCATGCGTCGCCACAAACGCAAGCCCGCTGAACCAGCCTGACCTTACAACATTAAAGCGAATGCCTCCATGCTAGAACTCGCACAGAAACGCATTGTCCTGGGCCTTACCGGAGGCATTGCCTGCTACAAGGTTGCCGAATTCGTTCGCCGCGCCCAAGACCTGGGCGCTGTGATCGACGTGGTCATGACCGAGGCCGCCACCCACTTCATCACCCCTGTGACGATGCAAGCCTTATCGGGACGCCCGGTATTCCTGGATGCCTGGGACAACCGCATGCCCAACAACATGGCTCACATCAACCTGACCCGTGGCGCCGATGCGATCGTCATTGCGCCGGCCAGCACAGATTTCATGGCCAAGCTGGCTCACGGCCTGGC
>DATJCP010000344.1:0-2178 GCA_035514715.1 Candidimonas sp. | reverse complement strand
GCGGGTTTGCAAGGAAGAGTCCTTTCACCAGCGCCAGGGGTACGACCTGCTGATACAAATGTGCTTGCACGGTACGCAGGCCCAAAAAGACATGTGCCAGGAAGCTTTCAACCGTTGGTGGTGGCCGGCCCTGATGATGTTCGGCCCTTCGGATGCCGACTCACCCAATAGTGCGCAGTCCATGCAGTGGCGCATCAAGCTGTTTTCCAATGACGATTTGCGCCAGAAAATGGTGGATCAAACCGTGCCGCAGGCAGAGTACCTGGGCCTGAAGGTGCCGGATCCCAAGCTTGCGTGGAATGACGAACGCGGCCATTACGATTTCGGTGACATCGACTGGGCGGAGTTCTATGCAGTGATCAAGGGCCATGGGCCTTGCAATCGCGAACGCCTTAAAGCCCGTGTCAGTGCACATGAAAAGGGCGCATGGGTGCGGGACGCTTTTTCCGCGTACGCCGATAAGCAAGCTGGCAAGAAAGCAGTAGCCTGACCAATTTTATTGATTGCGTGCCGGCCCGCTGTGCCGCTGCGTAGTAAAGGATACGAAAATGACTCAAAACGGATGGCCCCTCTGGGAAGTGTTCATTCGCAGCCAGCACGGCCTGGCCCATAAGCATGTAGGCAGTCTGCATGCGTCCGATGCCGAAATGGCCATCAACAATGCTCGCGATGTGTATACGCGGCGCAATGAAGGGCTGAGTATCTGGGTCGTGAAGGCGCAAGATGTGGTTGCCAGCAGCCCAAGCGACAAGGAGCCGCTGTTTGAACCTGCCAACAGCAAAGTCTATCGTCACCCGACTTTCTTTCCCATGCCTGACGAAATCAAGCACATGTAGGAGGTTCCATGGATCAAGTTTTGTTCCAGTATTTGCTCCGCATGGGCGATACGACACTGATACTTTCGCACCGCTTGTCCGAGCTTACCGGCCATGGGCCTGCGCTCGAAGAAGATCTCGCCATGACCAATATGGCGCTGGATTTGCTTGGCCAGTCCAGGCTATGGTTGACTCTGGCAGGAGAAGTCGAAAACCAATCGCGCGATGAGGATCAGCTTGCCTATTTGCGCGATGCCCCTGAATTTCGCAACTACCTGTTGGTCGAGCGGGAAAATGGCCATTATGGCGATACCATTGCGCGCCAGTTTCTTTTCGATGTCTGGCATTATTTCTTGCTTAAGGAATTGTGTTCGTCATCCGATGCCCGGGTGGCGGCCATTGCTGAAAAATCGATCAAGGAAGTGACCTATCACGTAAGGCGCTCTTCGGATGTTCTTGTGCGCCTGGGTGACGGAACGCCTGAAAGCCACGCCAAAATGCAGGAAGCCGTCAATGACGCCTGGCGTTTTGTTGGTGAGCTTTTTGTCGATGACGAGGTTGGCCTGGCGCTGGCCGAGCGCAAAGTGGCGCCTAGCCATGCCCAGCTATGGCCAGCCTGGCTGGCGCACGTACGCCAGACTCTGCAAGAAGCAACACTGACGGTTCCCGATCCCGACGAGGCCAACCATTTGGCGTATCGAGGTGGAATAACAGGGCGCCATACCGAGGCCCTGGGCTACATCCTGGCCGAGATGCAGCACTTGCAGCGCAGCTATCCTGGAGCCGTGTGGTGAACGCCATCGCCGCTACCGCCGCCATCGACGATGTCATGCAATGGCTGGCTCTGGTTCCCGATCCCGAAATTCCAGTGTTGTCCGTGGTTGACCTCGGTTTGATCCGCAACGTTGCGTTTGATGGGCATACCTGTGTGGTAACCATCACGCCCACGTATTCGGGATGCCCGGCCATGCAGGAAATTTCTGCCGATATACAAAGCACCTTGCAGGCGCATGGTGTAGAGCAGGTCCGTATCGAAACCCAGCTATCTCCCGCCTGGACGACAGACTGGATGACAGCCAAAGGCCACGAGGCCTTGAAAGGCTTCGGTATTGCCCCGCCTGGCGAAAAAGCCATCAATATCTCCGGCATTACGCGGGGGGCTGCCGATGTGGTTGTGCCGTGTCCTTTATGCGGTTCCAGCCATACGCGTTTGATCAGCCAGTTTGGTTCGACTTCCTGCAAAGCCCTGTATCGCTGCAACGATTGCGGCGAGCCCTTTGATTACTTTAAGGCGCATTAGCTTTATGAATAACTTCTATTCATTGAAAGTGGCCTCGGTTGCCAAGAATACACGTGACGCAGT
>DATJCP010000343.1:0-2944 GCA_035514715.1 Candidimonas sp. | reverse complement strand
GCTCGGGATTGCGCTCGCCATAGGCCTGTGCGGCAGGCAGGTCGAAGGAAAAGCGTTCGCCTTCGGCATGCCCCAGCAAAGCGGCTTCCATGCCGGGGGCCCATTGCCCCATGCCCATTTGCAAGGTGGCTGGACGGCCATCGAAAGTGTTGGCAAACACCGAACCCGCTGCTGGCCCTGTCACCAATTCAATACGATAGTGCAGGGTTAGGTAGGAGTCGGGGCGGACAAAAGCATTCACTGGAGCGGAGGTAGAGGTCAAAATCTGTCACCGTAGAGGATCGTTACTGTTCCCCTATTTTAGAGCCTCTTATGACACTTCACACGCCATGCCCAAAAGCCGAGCGCCCCAGAGAGCGATTACTAGCCCACGGAGCCCATGTTTTAACCTCGCCCGAGCTGCTGGCCATCATCCTGCGCACCGGCATCAGGGGCTGCGATGCTGTCAGCCTGGGGCACAAGCTGATCGAGCAATTCAGTGGATTGCGGGGGCTGCTGTCGGCCGATCCGCAAACCCTGATGGGCATCAGCGGCCTGGGCGTTGCGAAAACCTGCGAGCTGCTGGCGATCAACGAACTGAACCGACGCGCCCTGGAAGAAGACCTGAAAGCCGGCCAGGCGCTGAACCAGCCACAGCACGTGAAACACTACTGCACGGCAAAGCTGGGCCACTTGGCGGTCGAACATTGCATGGCGCTATACCTGGACAGTCAATTTCGCCTGATAGCCAGCGAAGAAGTTTCTCGCGGAACGTTGACGCAAGCCTCGATATACCCGCGCGAAGTCATTAAAGCGGGGCTTAAACATCATGCCGCGGCACTGATTCTGGCTCACAATCATCCATCAGGCGTATCCGAACCCAGCGAGGCCGACTTGGCGCTGACCCGCCACTTGAAACATGCATTGGCCTTGGTGGACATCCGTCTGCTGGATCATCTTATTGTTACCGCTACGGGCGCCATTTCCCTGGCGGAACGCGGCCAGGTGTAGGCCCGTCTACGCAGTATTACTATAGGTCACCGGTCAGCGCTCCGCTTACACTGGGGCGAAGGCAAGAAACACAGGACAAGACAGCCATGCAAGAACTTTGGGATATCTCCCCGCCCGTCTCGGCACGATCGCCGGTATTCCCCGGCGATACCCCCTATCGCCAACGCTGGAACGCGACAATTGGCCCCGGCTGCCCGGTCAATGTCAGCGAAATCACTATGTCGCCGCATGTCGGCGCGCATGCCGACGCACCGCTGCATTACGATCCCAACGGCGCTCCGGTCGGTAAACTGGGGCTGACTCCGTTTCTGGGGCCTTGCCGCGTCATCCACGCCATACATGGCCGCCCGCTAATCACTCCCTCCGATCTCTTGCCGTTTCTGAACGACGCGCCGCCACGCCTATTGGTAAGAACCTGCCAGAAAGCCGACATAGAACTCTGGCGTGACGACTTCACTGCCTTCGATCCTGCCACCATCCGCTTGCTCGCCGAGCGAGGCACGCTGCTGATAGGGCTGGACACCCCCAGCATAGACCCTGCCGACAGTAAGGAGCTGGTCAGCCACCAGACAATTCTGCACTACGATATGCGAGTGCTGGAAAACCTGGTCCTGGACCAGGTTCCTGCTGGCGACTATGAACTTATCGCTCTGCCTCTGGCGCTGGTCGATGCCGATGCCAGCCCGGTGCGGGCCATACTTCGCTCACTAACCAATAACAACTAACTCTTAACGCCCATGAACGACAACAGCGATAACACCCTCTCTGGTCCGGCCATAGTCAGCAGCGAAAACGCCCAGTTGGATTTCTCCAAGAACATGAGCTATGGCGACTACCTGCATCTGGATACTCTGCTGGGCTCGCAGCACCCGCTTTCGCCGGAACACAATGAAATGCTATTCATTGTGCAGCACCAGACCAGCGAGCTCTGGATGAAGCTGATGCTGCATGAATTGCGGGCCGCGATGCAAAACCTGGCCGCCGACCGCCTGCAACCCTGTTTCAAGATGCTGGCGCGCGTCAGCAAGATCATGGAGCAACTGGTACATGCCTGGGACGTTCTGGCAACGATGACCCCACCTGAATATTCCGCGTTGCGTCCCTACTTGGCGCAGTCCAGCGGCTTTCAAAGCTACCAGTATCGGCAAATTGAATTTTCCTTGGGTAACAAAAATGCCGCCATGCTCAAGCCGCACTCGCATCGCCCCGACCTGCTGGCCCAGGTGCGAAACGCCTATGAAGCGCCATCCCTGTATGACGAAGCGCTCAAGGCCGTATACAGGCAAGGCCTGCCCATACCCGCCAATTACCTTGAACGCGACTGGACGCTTGCTTATACTGCCAGCACCGAGGTCGAGCAAGCCTGGCTGACCGTATACCGCAATCCTGAGCAATACTGGGATCTGTATCAATTAGGCGAAAAACTCACCGACCTGGAAGACGCCTTCCGGCTCTGGCGTTTCCGCCACGTGACGACAGTCGAACGCATTATCGGCTTTAAGCGCGGCACGGGCGGCACATCAGGTGTGTCCTACCTGCGCAAAATGCTCGATACGGTGCTGTTCCCGGAACTCTGGCGCTTGCGTACCGACCTATAAGCGCAAGCACATGACGCGTCTACGCAACTCTTACCGGAATGCACCCACATTTGGCTTGGAAGCCTGCCCCACCCCATGCTAGAATGCTCCGTTACTTTGGATACGTGGTTAGTGCACCTGCTAACTGGCGACCCGCCCTTATGAAGATACAACAGGAATAGATCATGAAAGAAGGCATCCACCCCGAATACCGCGAAGTGGTGTTTCTGGATCAGCAAACAGGCACCAAGTTCATTTCGCGCTCTACGCTGCACAGCCGCGAAACCGTCGAACTCGACGGCAAGACCTACCCCCTGTTCAAGTGTGAAGTGACTTCGGAATCCCATCCGTTTTACACTGGTGCGCAAACTCGCATC
>DATJCP010000342.1:0-2765 GCA_035514715.1 Candidimonas sp. | reverse complement strand
ACGATACTGCGCGTGCTGGAGGTTCCTTGGTCAAGGGCAAGTAGATAAGTCATGGCGGCCACTAAAAAGAATTTGGCGGTAGTTGTATCACATTGCGATGTGGCTGCGCACCTGGGCGTGGGCCAGCAAGTCGGGAAACGGCGTCGGCGGCTGCGCGTCGGTAAATAATCGGTCGACTTGGTCCAGGTGAGCAACCTGCACCATTGCGGGCCGGTTGAATTTGCTGACGTCGGCGGCCAGCCAAACTTCGCGCGCATGCGCAATGATCGCTTGAGACACCTTGACTTCGCGATAGTCGAAATCGCGTAAAGAGCCGTCCGTCTCGATTCCCGAGATGCCGATCAGGGCAATATCGACCTTGAACTGGCGGATGAAGTCTACGGTGGCTTCACCCACGATGCCATGATCCCGCGGGCGCACTACGCCGCCAGCCACAATCACTTCGCAGTTCTGGTTGCGGCTCAGTATGGAAGCCACGTTAATGTTGTTGGTGATAACGCGCAAGCCGGAGTGCTGCATCAGCGCCTTGGCGATTGCTTCGGTGGTCGTGCCAATATTGATCAGTAAAGAGCAGTCGTTGGGCACGGCTCGCGCGACTGCCTCGGCAATGCGGCGCTTGCCTTCGGTATGCAGATTCTCGCGCTGGTGATGGGCGATGTTTTCGATGGTGGAGTTGGGTAGGCGCACGCCGCCGTGAAAACGCGCCAGCAGGCCGGTTTCGGCTAGCCGCTGCACATCGCGCCTGACGGTCTGCACGGTTACGCCCAATTGTGTTGCCAGTTCGTCCACAGTGCTGGAGCTGCTTTCATGAACATGCTGCAAAAGCTTCAATTGGCGAGGGTTCGGATTCATGATTATTGTTCTTTAACGAAACGAAATAAATGTACATCGAAAGAAAAGGAACCGATCCTAGGGTTTTCATCAAGGGAAAATCTATATAAAACGAACAATAATGCGCAAAATAGAACAAAAAAATAACGAGGCGGAACCATGCAGCTGGCGCTTGAGGGAATCAGCAAGAAGGTGGGCATCGAGACTTGGCTTTATGAAATGAGCCTGCGTCCGCATCCTGGTGCGGTTACGGTATTGCTGGGGGCCACTCAGGCCGGCAAGACCAGTCTGATGCGTATCATGGCGGGGTTGGATGCGCCTACCGGCGGCAAAGTGCTGGTCGACGAACGTGATGTAACCGGCCGCTCTGTACGTGACCGCAATGTGGCCATGGTGTATCAGCAGTTTATTAATTACCCCTCGCTTACTGTCAGGCAAAACATTGCCTCGCCCCTTAAGCTGCGTGGCGAAAAGCGTATCGGCGAACGAGTGCAGGCGCTGGCAGACAAATTACATATCGGCATGTTTCTCGATCGTCTGCCCGCCGAGCTTTCAGGCGGGCAGCAACAGCGTGTGGCGTTGGCCAGGGCGCTGGCAAAAAATGCACCGCTTATGTTGCTCGATGAGCCCTTGGTCAACCTGGATTACAAGCTGCGCGAAGAATTGCGCGAAGAACTCGGCCAGTTGTTTTCCACTGGCGACTCAACGGTTGTGTACGCCACCACCGAACCCGGTGAAGCTTTGCTGCTGGGCGGTTATACAGCCGTGCTGGATCGCGGCGAATTATTGCAATACGGCCCGGCAACCGACGTTTTCAATTTTCCCAAATCGATACGGGTAGCCAATGCGTTCAGCGACCCGCCCATGAATTTCATCAAGGCATCCCGAACGCCAACAGGCCTTCAATTGCCTGGCTCGGTGGATATAACGCTGGCGCTTCCCGAGCGCGCAGTTACTGCGCCGGAAGAAATTACTGTCGGCTTGCGGGCAAGCTCGTTGCGACTTCAGGAACAACCAGGTGATATTGCGCTGCATGGCAAGGTCGAACTTGCTGAAATTTCAGGATCCGATACCTTCGTGCATTTGAGTACGAGCGTAGGCGATCTGGTTGCCCAGGTAACCGGCGTACATTATTTCCCTATTGGCGCTGCCCTGGCTTTGTACTTTGCACCTACCGCGACATTTGTGTTTGACGCCCGAGGCGATCTGCTGCTTGCGCCGCCGGCAAGGAAGCATTGATATGGCCCGCATCGATCTCGATCTCTCTCATTCATATGTGGCGCATCCGCAAAACGACGACGACTACGCCTTGCTGCCTTTGAAAATGACTTTCCGCGATGGCGGGGCTTACGCTTTGCTGGGGCCCTCGGGTTGCGGCAAGACAACCATGCTCAATATCATTTCAGGTCTGCTGGCTCCTTCGCATGGGACAGTACTTTTCGATGGGGTCGATAAGACCAACGCCACGCCGCAAGAACGCAACATTGCCCAAGTGTTTCAGTTGCCGGTCGTATATGACACGATGACTGTCGGTGAGAACTTGGCGTTTCCCTTGCGCAACCGCAAGATGCCCGCTGCCCAGATCAAGGCGCGGGTCGGCCAGATTGCTGAGATGCTTGAAATGAGCCACCAGCTTGACCAGCGGGCGGCAGGGTTGGCTGCCGATGCTAAGCAAAAAATCTCATTGGGCCGTGGTCTGGTCAGGCCTGACGTCTCAGCGGTGCTGTTCGATGAACCGCTTACCGTTATCGATCCGCAGTTGAAGTGGCAACTTCGCCGCAAGCTTAAGCAAATCCATCATGAGCTGAAGCTGACTCTCATTTACGTGACCCATGATCAGGTTGAAGCCTTGACCTTCGCCGAGCAAATCATGGTCATGTCGCGTGGCAGGGTGGTGCAAGTCGGGACGCCCGAAGCCTTGTTCGAGCGTCCCG
>DATJCP010000341.1:0-4609 GCA_035514715.1 Candidimonas sp. | reverse complement strand
GCAACAGCGCGCCAAAATGCTCTTCTGAGCTGTCTTGCAGGGTAACGTACAGCAAACTGATATCCACCACTTCGCCCTTGGCACCCGGCTTTTCGGCCGTATCCAGAATCTCCACGTAATCACCCAGGCGAAACGGGCGCGTGGTGAAAATCAGGAAGGCGCAGAAAATGTTTGGGAGCACACTCCAGGCGGCGAAGAATGCCACGGCGCCTACCGCCGCAAAACCCGTAAAGGCTGTCCACAGCACCGTTCCCGAGACGCCCAACCGGCCAAGCACCAACAGCACGGCCGTCGTCATGATAATCCAGCGCACAATGGATGCGGTGGGCTTCATCAAATGCACCGGTAGGTCGTAGTGCTGGCTAGCGCGCCGCACAATGCGCCGCAAGCCGCGTTGCAACAACCATGCACCGATCACGATGAGCAGCAACTGGACGACTAGAAAAAGCGTCCCCAGCCATTCGTGAGTCCAGGCGGGGAAATAAGGCGTCAAAGTGGCAAGCATGGGGAAGCTCCTGGAAGAGTCACAGTCGCTGACTTATTGTGCGATGTAGCGCAGCGTCTGGGTGCGCAGTTGCTGATGCAATACATAAGCTGCGGCGTGCTACGCCGCTGACTTCAACCGTCTCAGCAACACCGGCATGAACAGGAACATGAAGGCCAGTGTTAGGAATACGATGGAAATGGGTGTCTCGAACAGGACAGATACCCGCCCCTGCCCCGCTGCCAGTGCCGTCCTGAGCTGATTTTCGGCCATCGGCACTAAAATCAGGCCGATCAACAGCGGTGGAATGGGAAACCCGTAAACACGCATCGCATAGCTGACCAAACCCAGCGCGGCCATCATGCCCAAGTCAAATACCGAACCCGATACCCCCCAGATCCCCATCATCGCAAAAACCAGGATACCGGCATACAACTGCGGCCGCGGGATCTGCAATAGCTTCACCCATATGCCCACCAGTGGCAAGTTCAACACCAGCAGCATGAAGTTGCCGATATACAAAGACGCGATCAGGCCCCAGATCAGTTCCGGGTTGCTGGTGAACAGAAAGGGCCCTGGCTGTAGACCATAATTCTGGAACGCCGCCAGCAAAATCGCCGCCGTGGCGGATGTGGGCAGGCCCAGCGTAAGCAGTGGCACCAGAATGCCCGCGGCTGAAGCGTTGTTGGCGGCCTCCGGCCCTGCAACCCCTTCGATGGCGCCTTTACCGAACTCGTCCTTGTGCCGACATAGCTTCTTTTCAAGCGTATACGACAACATGGTCGGAATTTCAGACCCGCCGCCGGGAATCGTGCCTATCGGAAAGCCGATAGCCGTACCTCGCAGCCAAGGCTTCCAGGAACGGCGCCAGTCTTCGCGGGTCATGAAGGCCTTGCCCTTGATGGGAATAATATCGTCCTTCCCCGCTACGTAGCGGCTAGCAACGTACAGGATTTCGCCAATGGCAAAGACAGACACCAGCACTACGGTCAGTTCCACGCCATCCAGCAAAGCGGCAACGCCGAACGTCATGCGCGGCTGCCCGGTCATGGCGTCGATACCGATGACACCCAGCGCCAGGCCAATGAACAGGGATACAAACCCGCGCACCCGTGATCCGCCCATGACAACAGCCACCGACGTAAACGCAAGAATTGTCAGCGCGAAATAGTCGGCCGGCTTAAGCAGGAATGCCAGTTCCGCAACCACTGGCGCAGC
Organism: Candidimonas sp.; assembly: GCA_035514715.1. Taxonomy (GTDB): domain Bacteria; phylum Pseudomonadota; class Gammaproteobacteria; order Burkholderiales; family Burkholderiaceae_B; genus Pollutimonas. The sequence continues at coordinate 2,907 of DATJCP010000341.1, read as the reverse complement.
AAATGTCAGCAACAACGTCGCGATGGTTCCGGCAACAAAAGAGCCAATAGCCGCCGTGGCCAGTGCTGCTGCGCCACGGCCCGCCCGCGCCATTTTGTTGCCCTCGAGCGCGGTCATCATCGACCCCGCCTCGCCAGGGGTATTGATCAGGATGGACGTGGTGGACCCGCCATACATTGCGCCGTACAACACACCCGCAAACATGATGAAGGCCGATACCGGCCCCACCGATACCGTGACCGGCAATAACAGTGCGATGGTCAGCGCAGGGCCGATGCCGGGAAGAATACCAATGGCGGTTCCCAATATGGACCCGACAAGGGCCCACATCAGGTTGGTAGGCGTCAGGGCAACTTCAAAGCCGTGCAGCAACAGGAGCAGTGTATCCATCAGAAACCCGCCAAGGGAAAGAAGCCGCCCAGCTGAAGGCCCAGCCAGCCAAACAGAAACCAGCACATGCTTGCCAGCACAAAGCCCGCAATCAGGTCGGACACCAGGCGTTGCGAACCAAACGCGCGCGCCACTAGCATGAATGACAACATCGCGGTCATCGGCAGCCCAAGGAACTCAATGGTCAGGGCGGGCAGTACGGCCGCCAGCAAGGCTGTAAAAAAAGCCCGCTTATCCATGGCCTGGCCAGGCGCCGCGTTTTCCGCTTCGTCTGGCTCGAAGACTTCGCCTCGAGCGATTTGAATCAGCAACAACATGCCCAGCCCTATCAGCCCCAAGCCGACACCGGCCACGAACATGCCAGGGCCGATAGCGGCATACTGTGCGGTTGCCGCCAGTTCGGTCGAGGCATAAAAGCAGACCGCCCCCAAGAACATCACGGCCAGCCCAAGCCACCACGGGCCTTTACGCAACCACGTCATCTACATTCCTTCACCGGTGTTGGAGATTACTTGCTTAACCCTGCGTCTTTAAGAATTGTATTGATGCGGCTGCTTTCAGCCTGGATGAATTCGCCAAATTCGTTACCTGGCAGGAAATAAGCATCCCAACCCTGCTTTGCAAGCACCGCCTTCCACGCTTCGCTTTGGTCCAGTTTGGTAAAGCGCTCTACCCATTCCTTATGGTTGGCTTCAGGCATGTCGACCGAACCCAGGATACCGCGCCAATTGGCAATTTCCACGTCGAATCCGGCCTCTTTGAACGTAGGAACGTCTGGCAGGCTCTTCATGCGCTCTGCTGTCGTGATGCCCAATATACGTATCCGGCCTTCCTGGGCGAATTGCTGGAATTCAGAAATACCCGAAATGCCCGCCTTCAGCGTGCCGTTAATGATGCCGATGACCGTGTCTGCACCACCAGCCTGCGGAATATAGTTCAACTTTGGTACTGGCACGCCGGCGCTTTGCGCCAACAACGCCAATGCGATATGGTCAACGCCACCGGCAGAACCGCCGCCAACAGCCGACGCACCGGGATCACTCTTGAGCGCGGCAACGAAGTCACCCAGGGTTTTGTATGGGGAGTCGGCCTTGACCGCCAGCACCAGATATTCAGCGGTCAGGCGTGCGACCGGTTTGAACTTGCTGAGATCGACGGGAGAATTGTTCAGTGTGATTGCACCCACCGTGATCGCGCCGAACACCGCCAGGGCATCCGGTTTGCCTTTCTGCGCACGCTGAAATTCGGACAAGCCTATCGTGCCGCCCGCACCGCCTTTATTGGAAAAATTCACAGTACCGGTATAGATACCCGCCTGCTTCATGGCCTGGAATGCCTGGCGCCCCGTGGCATCCCAACCACCGCCAGGATTAGCGGGCAGCATTACGCTGACCTGGGCATGTGCCGCGCCCGCGCACAGCGCTGTGGCAACAGCCAGCGATCTTAGTAACTGTTTGAATCTCATTACGGCTCCTCGAATTCTTTCTGATTGTTCGTCGTTCACAACGCGTGTTGGCAGAGTAAGCGGGCGCCTGTTGACTGTCAATGCGGTTTATCCCGTTGCACTTGTAGCACCGGTGCAGGTCATTGATGTTTCGGTTGAATCCAGGCTCATGGATGCAAAACCGCAGCATGTATGATTAGCAAAGTGCTGTATCAAATTTCAATACAGTACAGCTAACCTCCACTCATCCACTTCATTTCTCAAGGGTTGAAAGCCATGACAGATCCTGTAAACAGCTTCCAGCGGCCAAATGAACAAATTACCAATGCACTCAGCGCGTTGCGGGCGCGCTGGGGTTGGTTCGTCGGTATCGGTATCGCGCTTGTGGTGCTGGGCAGCATTGCACTCGTCCATACACTGGCAGCCACGCTAGTCAGCGTGATCTTCATCGGAACTCTGATGCTGATCGGCGCTGTGGGCCAGCTTATTCAGGCTTGGCGGGTCAAGAACTGGAGCGGTTTTCTTGTTTGGTCTTTAAGCGGATTGCTGTACGCCGCGGCGGGCGTTGTGGCCATCGTAAATCCCTTCGCGGGCGCAGCCATGCTGACGCTTTTGCTGGGGGCCACGCTGATCGGCGCCGGTGCTTTCCGGCTGTGGGTCTGGTTCAATAATCGGGGGCAGCAAGGCTGGGGATGGCTCGCATTCTCGGGCCTTATTACCCTTGCCACTGGTATTTTGGTTGCCATAGGCTGGCCCGCCAACAGCCTGTGGATTCTGGGTTTGCTTTTGGGCTTTGACTTGCTGTTCCAGGGCTGGTCACTGTTGTTTGCGGGACTCGCATTGCGCAAGTCCCGTTAACGCCGCACCAGGGGGTTAAGTCGGTTTAATCCAGCTTAATCCCCAAGTCGCCAATCAGCTTGTGCCACCGCTTGGTCTCGGTTTCAAGCAAGGCAGCGTACTCTTCAGGTGTATTGCCTACAGGCTGAACACCGAAATCGATCAGTTTCTTGCTTACTTCCGGTTCTTTCAGCGTTGCGACAAGCTCCTTGTTCAGCTTGTCGATCACGGCCTTA
>DATJCP010000340.1:0-4995 GCA_035514715.1 Candidimonas sp. | reverse complement strand
TGGCGACTTTAGGGTGCTGGCTTAGATACTTCGCCAAGGCCAAGGCATTGGCGCAAGCGCGATCCATACGCAATGCCAGCGTTTCGGCACCAGCCGAAATTCGGTGCGCAGCCTCTGCAGCCAAGGTCCCTCCCATGTCCCGCAAGCCTTTTTTCTTGATCTGAGTCAGTCCCCACGAAGTGGGCTTGCCTTGGCGGTATGGCTCGGCGATATTTTCGTAGTCAGTCCAGTCATACAAACCGGTATCGGTTACAGCCCCTCCCAACGCGTTGCCGTGCCCACTGATATGTTTAGACAATGAATTGACAACCAGTGATGCGCCCATGGTTTTGCCTTGGCATAGCCAGGGCGAAGTCAAGGTATTGTCGATGACATAGACTAGGTTCTTTGCCTTGCACCAATCGCCTATGGCCTGAAGGTCGGCCACCTGAGTGCCTGGGTTGGCCAACGACTCAGTAAACACCATCCTGGTTTCAGGGCGATAAGCCGCCTTCACATTATTGACATCGGTCGCATCGACCAGGCTGACCTCAACACCCATGCCAGCCAAGGTACCCAGCAGGCTATTGGTATTGCCAAAAATGTACTGACTGCTGATCAGATGATCACCAGCCTTTAACAAGGAGAAAAACGTAGCGGTCAGCGCCGCCATGCCGCTTGCAAAAGTTACCGTACCAGCCCCGCCTTCCATTTGGGTAACCTTCGCTTCCAGGGCCGAAGTTGTCGGCGTACCTTGACGGGCGTAGGTAAAACCAGGCTTGCCTTGAAATACGGCGGCCAGCTCGCGTGCGTCGGCAAATGCATATTGGGACGACGGGTGCATGGGCTTATGAATGGCGCCATGCTCGACCGAAGAACGCCGGTCCGAATGAAGAATCGTAGTGGTAAAGCCGTTGTTAGCCATGATGGAAGGAATACCAAGAGTTGAAAGAAAAGAAACAGTGCCGAACGAAACCGGCACCTGCCAGCAAGACCAAGCCGGCAGGCGGGATGCAGGGCCTAAAAGTTACGAACGGCGCTGGCGCACGGACTCATACAGGCAAACGGCGCTGGCCACACTGACATTCAAGCTTTCGACCGAACCCAGCATAGGTATGTTGACCAGTTCATCGCAGGTTTCGCGGGTCAGGCGGCGCATGCCTTCGCCTTCGGCACCCATTACCCACGCCATGGAACGGCGCGCATCGACCTGGTGCATGGTTGCAGTCGCCTGGTCGTCTGTGCCCACGATCCAGACATCGCGCTCTTTAAGTTGACGCATGGTGCGCGCAAGGTTCGTGACCATGATGTAGGGAACCGTTTCCGCGGCACCGCTTGCGACGCGCTGCACAGTAGTATTCAGTCCCACGGCTCTATCCCGAGGCGCAATCACCGCATGCACCCCAGCCGCATCGGCCGTACGCAGGCAAGCGCCAAGATTATGCGGGTCGGTTACGCCATCCAGTATCAAGAACAAGGCTGGTTCGGACTTGTCTTCAAGCAAGTCGAGCACCTCGTCAACATCGGCAGCCAAGGGATGCGCTTCAGCTAACGCCACCACGCCTTGATGCCGGGTGCCGCGCGCCAGGCCATCAAGGCGATCGGAAGCAACCGGATGAACCCGGATATTGGCCGCCTGAGCCTGTTCGATAAATGTCTGCATGCGCTTGTCGCGCCGCGACGCTTCGACGTAAAGCTCTTTGATTGAGCCCGGTGCGTGGCGCAAGCGGGCGATCACGGCATGAAAACCGGCCAAAACCTGATGAGACGACATGGATATCCTTATGGAGTTGTTTCGTAGAGGGCCTCGCGGCGAGCCCTTGCGAATGCATTTTACCCCTCAGGCTGCCGTCGTCACCAGATTGCCGGTATCAAGGCCGTTAGCGCCGCTTCATCGTCCTGGGCGCTGACGCGGACTTGTCGCCACGCTTGGCTGCCGCCCTGCGCTGTCGCGATGTCGTGCCCTTGAGCGCTTGAGGCTTGGTCGGGGCCGCGCGCTTGACTCGATGTTCGGTGGGCGCTTCAGGTTCGATTGCTGCTTTCAGCGCCTTGAACGTCGTACCCTTCACCAGTCGGAACTCAATCCGGCGCGCTTCCAGATCGACACGCGCCACCTGCACTTGCACCGCATCGGTAAGTCGATAGCGGATGCCGGTACGTTCGCCGCGCAATTCGTGCATGGCTTCGTTGTATTGAAAATAATCAGAACCCAGTTCTGACACATGCACCATGCCTTCAACAAACAAGGTATCCAGTGTGATGAATATGCCAAACGTTGCCACGCCGGTAACCCGGCCGCTGAACTCTTCACCCACACGCTCTTTCACGAACCAGCACTTGAGCCACGCCTCGACATCGCGGGAAGCATCGTCAGCACGGCGTTCGCGTGACGATAGCAACAAGCCTAGCTTTTCCCATACAGCGTGTTCACGCTCGTCTTTGGGAAGCGCAGCCAGGCTACCGATATCGTCGGCCTGCGGCACATAGCGCTTGTTGCGCAATATGCTTTTGATTACCCGATGCGTAAGCAGGTCAGGATAGCGGCGTATAGGCGATGTGAAATGCGCGTAATGATCGTAAGACAAGCCAAAGTGCCCGACTTGTTCTGGACTATACATAGCCTGCTGCAAAGAGCGGAGGCACATGGACTGGATAATGGAAAAGTCGGGCCGGCCGCTTGCAGCCTTGACAAGCTGGGCGTAATCGTTGGTAGACGGGTCATCACCACCGCCCAGCGTCAAGCCTAGATTGCGCAAATAATCGCGCAAAGCCTGTAGCTTTTCAGGCGTAGGACCTTCGTGTACCCGATACAGACCCAAGCGTTTGTTGCGAGTCATGAATTCGGCTGCACAAGTATTGGCGGCCAACATGCACTCTTCGATTAGCTTGTGCGCATCGTTACGGGTATAGGCTTCGATTTTTTCTATCTTGCCCAAGGTATTGCAAACGATCCGGGTTTCGATGGTATCGAAATCGATCGCGCCACGCTTTTTACGGGCTTGCGCAAACAATAGGTACAGCTCGTGCAGATTCTGCAAGTGCGGCAGGACCGCCTGCATGGATTGCCCCGCCGGGCCGCCGGGCTGCTGCAATGCAGCCCAAACATCGGTATAAGTAGTACGCGCATGCGAATGGATAACCGCATCGTAGAACTGATAAGCCGTAATGCTGCCGGCCTTGGCGCCGCTGGCGGCAATAACCATGTCGCATACCAGCACCAATCGGTCTACATCAGGGTTCAGCGAACAAATGCCGTTGGACAAAGCCTCGGGCAGCATAGGAATGACCCGGCGCGGAAAATAAACACTGGTGCCGCGCTCAATGGCATCAGTGTCCAGGGCATCACCGGGGCGAACATAATGACTGACATCAGCAATCGCCACAAGCAAACGCCAACCCGGCTTCTTGCGTTTTTCCGTACCTAATTCAACTGGCATGCAGAATACGGCATCGTCGAAATCGCGCGCGTCTTCGCCGTCGATGGTGACAAACGGCACCTCGCGTAAATCAATGCGGCCTTTCAGGTCTGCCGCCTTGACGGTAGCCGGCAGTTTTTCGGCCTGCTGCAAGGTGGCAGGCGAAAACTCGTAGGGAACATCGAATTTGCGTACGGCAATTTCAATTTCCATGCCCGGGTCGTCGATTTCACCCAACACTTCCACCACCCGGCCCAACGGCTGTGTGTGACGCGTAGGCTGCTGAACGATTTCAACCGTAACCACCTGCCCGGGATTTGCTCCCTTTATATCAGAGGCCGGTATAAGTATGTCGTGCTTGATGCGCTGATCTTCAGGCACCACAATATAAGCGCCACGCTCTTTAAGAAAGCGCCCTACCAGTTTATTGGTACGCCTCTCGGTGACTTCGACAATTGTTGCTTCCGCCTTACCGCGATATTCGCCATCGGGCTTAGCCAAAACACGGTCGCCGTGCAACACTTTGAGCATTTCACGCGGCGATAAGAACAAATCTGGGCCGCCGTCGTCGCGCAACAAGAAGCCAAAACCATCGCGATGGCCCTGCACGCGACCGGCAATGAACTCAAGTTTATTGTTTAACGACAATTTTCCTTGCGGATTAAAAAATAATTGACCGTCGCGCTCCATGGCTTTTAGCCGACGCGCGAACCCTATCGACAAGGGTACGGAGGCCCCCAGCGATTCGGCCATAAACTCAGGATCCACGGGGGTTTCCGCGGATCTAAGGTACTGCATGATAACTTCTCGACTAGGTACATCTGGGTCGAAATCGGGCGGTAAATCGTGTGTGCCAACCGGACTTTCTTTGCTACTCGAGTCGTTTTTGGGGCGTTTTTTCAAAGCTGATTTCCATTTATTTAAAAAGTACGCTATACTTTGCGCCTCTTAAAGATGCAATGCAAAACGCGGCACTAACCAGTAAAGCGATAGCATACACTTTATGCCCAGGTGGCGGAATTGGTAGACGCGCATGGTTCAGGTCCATGTGCCTTCGGGTGTGGAGGTTCGAGTCCTCTCCTGGGCACCACTAGCAGTAATACATTAACCCTCTTAAATCATTGATTTTTGAGGGTTTTTTGTTGCCCGCTCAAATCGCCTTCCGGGAAAGGCAATTCAAATTATCCTCGTTTATCTTCCAGAACGCACTTTCTGACCCCCCAACAAAAACAATAAAGCAAGAAACGGGGTGTTTGCAGCCGCTAACCAACACACAATATCCAAAACACGCATCCGCGGCTACAGCTAAATTCCAAACAACAGCAGACCACAGGGACACCTACGATGACTCCCGGCACACTGCCCCTACCGTTCAGGCGCTTGGTTTGGTCAAACTTACTAGCACAGGCGGCCGACCAAATCGGCCTAGCCACGGCTCCGCTGCTGGCTGTATTCCTATTTAGCGCAAGCACAAGTGAAACAGCAATACTACAGACAGTGCAAAGCCTACCCTTTTTATTGGCCGCAATTCCCGCAGGCCTTTTGGCTGATCGCTCATCACGCAAAACCATACTGGCAATGGCCGAGGCCTTGCGTGCTT
>DATJCP010000339.1:0-1726 GCA_035514715.1 Candidimonas sp. | reverse complement strand
ATAGGCGAAGCGGCCTTTGGCATACAGTGCCATGTGTTGGCCATGTTTTGCCCCAGCTTTTTCACCGGCCATTTAATTGCCCGTTTTGGCAAACCCGGCATGACCGCCATCGGGCTGGTAATGATAGCGGCTTCAGCCTTGCTGGCATTGGCAGGGCTGGAACTGCTGAATTTCTGGGGGTCGCTGGTGTTGTTGGGTGTTGGCTGGAACTTCGGATTCATCGGCGCAACGGCCATGCTGACCGACTGCTATCACCCTTCGGAACGAGCCAAGGTCCAGGGCCTGAACGATTTCCTGGTATTTGGCACCGTGGCGATTGCCTCGTTCAGCTCCGGGCAATTGCTGAACACCTCAGGATGGGCAACCATCAATATGCTGATGTTCCCACTAGTGGCAACGGTACTGGCGTTACTGGGCTGGCTGGCGTGGCGGAAAAGCCAAGAAAGCGCTGCCGCCCCCGCAAGCCAGTAACAAACTTTACTACCAAGGCGGCTAAGCGCCCTATTTACTATCTATACAAAAAACCGGCTTGCCTGAGCCCGTCTATTTTTTCTTAGCATCGGCAGCTTGCGCGCCGCCTTTGCTTGCCGTTGAGCCGAATGGTGATGACGGCACAGCGGGTTTTGGAGGCTGCTTAGGTTTCTTTGCCTCTTTATTTCCGCGTAACTGACCTTTTGCCATCGAAATACTCCTTGAACGACAATAGTTGCATGCCAAATGGCCCCACTAGCATACGCGCTATTGACAGGCAGTGGGTAAATGCCCGACTTCCACACCAATAATCCGGCAACTCACAATAAATAAGCCACTGCGCAGCGTTACGCCCCGTTTCCCCTCGATAACAATCTCTACGGGAAAACCCTTGAAAACATCTCTATTACTGTCATGATGTAGACCTTATTCATGGAAAAAGATAGGAGATTGCATGCAGAAATGGATCACCACCACCCTTTCCGCCAGCGCGCTTGCTGTTGGCATACTCAGCACCTCAGCCATGGCGCAGCAAGCCCCAGCGGCAGCAGCGGCAGCAGCGCCAGCTCAAACTTATTCCGATGCGCAGCTTGAAAAATTCGTCAGCGCATCCCAGAAAATCGCCATGATTTCCCAGGAATACACGCCCAAACTGCAAGCCTCGGATAATGAAGCAACAAAGCAGCAAGTCTATAAGCAGGCCGACGAAAAAATGATCCATGCGGTTCACGAGGAAGGAATGACCGTCGATCAATTCAACGGCATCAATCAGGCGCTGCAACAAAACCCGAAACTGGTCCAACGCGTCCAGAAAATGGTTAAGTAGATTACTAGGCCATTGCGAGGGCCAAGGCTTTAACCGGCTCTTGGCCCAAGTTGAATGCTCCAACCGCTATAACCAATTGCCGGGTTTGCTCGTTAAGGCTATCTGCAGCTTGCGCCGACTCTTCCACCAAGGCTGCATTTTGCTGCGTGACTTCGCTAAGCTGCAACACCGCCTGATTGATTTGATCAAGACCGGTTGTTTGCTCGGTTGTGGCAAGGCTGATATCGCTGATAAGGCCATTGACCCGCTGGACTTGAGCAACGACGTCCTGCATGGTGGCTCCGGCCACATCCACCATTTTCCGGCCTGCCTCGACCTTTTGCACGCTATCACCGATCAGCGTCTTAATGTCTTTGGCTGCCGCCGCACTTTTTTGCGCAAGACCACGCACCTCGCCCGCCACAACAGCAAAGCCACGACCCTGTTCAC
>DATJCP010000338.1:0-6852 GCA_035514715.1 Candidimonas sp. | reverse complement strand
ATTGATTATGAACCCATATACTTTGTCTCCCGATCTGAACGGAGAAGGTCTGCATATAGGCATTGTGCGGGCTCGTTTCAACGAGCAGGTCGGTCAAGCCGAACTGGAATCCTGCCTGGCCGAACTGGCTGAATTGGGTGTTGATGAGCGCGATGTCATGCTCGTTTCGGTTCCCGGCGCGCTTGAACTGGGCGTAGCCCTGGCGCAAATGGCTGAAACTTTCGAGTTCGACGCGCTGATCGCACTGGGTGCGGTTATTCGCGGCGATACCTACCATTTTGAAATTGTCAGCAATGAAAGCGCATCGGCTATCAGCCGCGTTGCGCTGGAAACCGGCATTCCGGTTGCCAATGGCGTGCTGACTACCGATACCGACGAACAGGCCCAGGCACGCGCCGCTGAAAAGGGGCGCGACTGCGCTCGCAGCGCCGTTGAAATGGCCAATCTGGTCGCCGCTCTTGAACCTGAGACCGAAGACGACGAAGATTTCGAGGACGACGAAGAAGACGACGAGGACGAAGATCTTGACGACAAATAATCCGCAAGGGGCGCCTTCGGGCGCTGCTTCCCGAGCAAACAGTCGTAGCGCGCGGCGACGCGCGCGCGAGTTTGCCTTGCAGGGCGTGTATTCGTGGCTGCTGCGAGGCGATGACAGCCTGCAGGAAGCCGGCGCCATCGACGCCCATATCCGCGACGACGAAGAGTTCCACGAAGCCGACGCAACGTGGTTCAAGACGCTGCTGCATGGCGTATTGCGCGAAGCCCCTTCGCTGCGCGAAAGCTTCATGCCTTATGTCGATCGGCCTCTTGCTGAGTTGTCGCCCATCGAACACGGTATTTTGCTGATAGGTAGTTTCGAACTTATCCATCACACCGAAGTGCCTTATAAAGTGGCCATCAACGAAGCGGTAGAGCTGGCCAAGTCTTTTGGCGGTACGGATGGCTTTAAATTCGTTAACGGCGTGCTCGATAAAATGGCAGCCGATGTGCGTCCTCACGAGGTCCAGGCGGCTGCGCGCCGCTAGGCGCTTTGCGAGGGTCTGTTGAATATCGAGTTTGACCTTATCGCGCGCTACTTCTCGCGTCCGGCTCCGCCCGGATTTCTGGGGGTAGGCGACGATTGCGCTTTGTTTCCTGTAGCGCCTGGCCATCATCTGGCAACCAGTACCGACCTTCTTGTAGAAGGTCGGCATTTTTTTGCCGATGTCGATCCGGCTGCGCTCGGCCATAAAGCGCTGGCGGTCAATCTGTCTGACTTGGCAGCCATGGGCGCCAAGCCCGTGGCTTGCTTGCTTAGCCTTTCTTTGCCGGCCGTCGATCATGACTGGTTGACCGCTTTTTCGCGCGGCTTTTATGCGCTGGCTGATCAGGCAGGATGCCCGTTGATAGGCGGTGATACAACGCGCAGCACGGCGGGTATCGTCATCAGCGTTACTGTCATGGGGCAAGTCAGGCCGGATCACGCCTTGCGCCGCGCAGCGGCTCAGGTAGGCGACGACATCTGGGTTACCGGAAGCCTGGGTGCACCTGATATCGCTTTGCGTTTGCTGCAGAACCAACTTCCCGCCAATCCGGATTTGCTGGAGGCGACCCGTTCGGCTCTGGAATGGCCGCTGCCGCCATGGCAGTTCGGGCAAGAGCTGGCGGGGGTGGCGCACGCCGCGCTGGATATTTCCGATGGCCTGGCGCAAGATCTGGGGCATATCCTGAAAGCCAGCGGCTGCGGCGCGCAGCTTGATTACTCTGCGCTGCCTATTGCGCCGGCTTTGCAAGGGCTGGATAGCCGGCTTGTGCAAGACGCTGTCCTGACAGGCGGCGATGTATATCAGTTGTGTTTTACCGCCGCTGTCGATGATGGCGAGCGCATACTGGCATCGGCTGCCGCGTTATCGCTACCGGTGACGCGGATAGGCCAAATAGTGGCTGAACCAGGCTTGCGGATACAGGGTGCCGACGGCGCGCTTATTCCGCTCAAGAAAGCTGGCTTCGACCATTTTTCCTGATTTTTTGCGAACTTTTCACACTTTCGTATGCCACCCATTGATACCGACCCGCACCCCGATGCCGCTTTCAAGCCCGGCGCCGCCTGGGTATTCAAATCCTTTCCGCGTATCTTGGCATTTGGCTTTGGCAGCGGACTGATTCGGCCTGCTCCAGGCACTTGGGGAACGTTATTTGGGTGGCTGCTATGGGTAGTTGCCGTTACGCACCTGCCTGATGTTTACATTGGGGTGGTGCTGGTCGCCGCGTTTGCACTGGGTTGTTGGGCTTGCCAGCGTGCCGGCAAGGAAATGGGCAGGGCGGACTATGGCGGCATGGTCTGGGACGAAGTCGTCGCCTTCTGGCTGGTGCTGTGGCTGACGCCGAACTCATTCTGGGCGCAATTGCTGGCCTTTGTGGTGTTCCGCTTTTTCGATATCGTGAAGCCACCGCCTATCAGCTTTTTCGACCGTCATTTCAAGAACGGTTTCGGCGTTATGTGGGATGATATCGTGGCAGCAGCCTATAGCTTGCTGGTGATCGCCATTTTGGTCAGACTCGAGGTGCTTCTATGAACGTCAATGATCCCACCGCCTATGCGCCCATTCTTGGCCAATTATTGCTCGACAAAGGCTGGATGTTTGCCTGCGCTGAGTCATGCACCGGCGGCTTGCTTGCCGCCGCAATGACCGACATCCCGGGCTCCAGCCAATGGTTTGATCGCGGCTTTGTCACCTACAGCAATGCAGCCAAGGTCGAGCAATTGCTGGTCAATGAAGATACGCTTGAACGTTTTGGCGCCGTCAGTGAAGAAACCGCCATGGAAATGGCTGCTGGCGTGCTGACAGCGGCGCAGCCTGCGCACCTGGCCATATCCACGACCGGCATCGCCGGACCCGATGGCGGTACGCCAGGCAAGCCTGTAGGCATGGTGTGCTTTGGGTTTGCCCAGCGCACGTCTCAAGGCATTGTTACGCGCGCCATGACCAAGATTTTTGAAGGCAACCGCCAGCAGATCCGTAATGCTTCTGTGGCGTTTGCCTTGGCTACCGCCGCCGGCTTTATCGAGCGGCGTTAATTGCGTCGCGCGTGGCGCGTGCCGCAATGGCAGCCGCCTCGCGCCAATCGTCTCCGCCGCTGGCGTACAGAATGGCCCTGGATGAGTTGATCATCATGCCTGTTCCGCGGCTGTTGCTGCCTGCTTTGACAGTAGAGACAATGTCGCCGCCTTGAGCCCCAATGCCGGGCACCAGCAAAGGCATATCCCCTACGCGTGCCCTAACCTTGGCGATTTCGTCGGGGAAGGTTGCGCCCACGACTAATGCGCACTGGCCGTTCGTGTTCCACTTGTCGGCAACCAGCCCGGCTACGTGCAGGTACAAAGGCGTGTCATCTTTCGATTCGATGAATTGCAGATCGGAGCCGCCTTTGTTGGATGTGCGGCATAGGACGATGACGCCTTTGCTATTCCAGGCCAGGTAAGGCTCTATCGTATCGAAGCCCATATACGGGCTTACGGTGACGGCATCGGCTTGGTAACGTTCATAAGCTTCACGCGCGTACTGTTCGGCGGTGGAGCCGATATCCCCGCGCTTGGCGTCCAGAACAATCGGCAGGCCGGGATGCGCTTCGTGTATGTATTCGCACAATGCTTCCAGCTGGTCTTCGGCGCGTTGCGCCGAGAAGTAGGCGATTTGCGGTTTGATGCCGCAGGCATACTGCGCCGTCACGTCGACGATCGCCCGGCAAAACTCGAAAATTGCGTCCGGGCGGCCTTGAAGTTCGGCGGGAAAACGTTGCGGGTCAGGGTCCAGCCCCACCATTAGCATGGAGTTGGAGGTAGCCCAGGCGTGTTCGAGTTTTTGTGTGAAGATCATGAGTGCGTACAGAGTTCTTTGGTGATTACTACGGTATCAGATTGTAGACCCAAGCATATGGGCGCCAATAATGCACAGCCAGGTCACGGTGCAGAATACGATAGCCAGCATTACCGCTGCGCTGCCCAGGTCCTTGGCGCGGCCTATCATAGGGTGGTGTTCCAGGGTGATTGTGTCGGCCAGCGCTTCCAGGGCGGAATTGATGAGTTCCACAATTAGCACCAGCACCAGCGTGCCTATCAGTAAAAGTGCTTCGCCCATGCTGCGGCTGATCCAGATTGCCAGGGGAGCCAGTACAGCAACCAGTAAAAGCTCCTGGCGAAATGCGGCTTCGTGCTTGACGGCGGCGCCCAGCCCTTGGGCAGAGTAGCGCAAGGCATTGAACAGCCGGCCAAAGCCGCCTTTGCTTTTGTAGGGGGAATTATGGGAAGTCATATCGCCAGAGTAAATAGTCATATGCCGCAGGCAGCGCAGCACCGATGCGGCACAGGACGATATTATGCCTGTTAAACCAATACTTGCCCCCGTGGCTGTGGCGGCAGCGGTGTGGCTATGCGCTGCCAAGATAAAAAAAGCCCCCGACGAATCGAGGGCTTTTTCTTTCCGGGTGGCCTGGGCATTGACGCCCAGGCCGGCAGAAGGTTGGGAATAAGCAGGCTTAGAAGCCGCCCATACCACCCATACCGCCCATGCCACCCATGTCAGGCATACCGCCACCAGCTGGCTTGTCTTCTACGATTTCGGCCACTGCGACCTCTGTCGTGAGCAACAGGCTGGCAACCGACGCTGCATTTTGCAATGCAGTGCGGGTAACCTTGGTGGGATCCAGCACGCCTTGTTCAACCAGGTCACCGTACTCGCCAGTAGCAGCGTTGTAACCGTAGTTGCCTGTACCGTTGGCCACGTTGTTGACGACTACGCTAGGCTCTTCGCCAGCGTTGGCAACAATGGTGCGCAAAGGCGATTCGATAGCGCGCAGAACCAGCTTGATACCAGCTTGCTGGTCGGCGTTGTCGCCCTTGACCAGAGCAACAGCAGCGCGTGTGCGGATCAGAGCTACGCCGCCGCCAGGAACAATGCCTTCTTCGACAGCAGCGCGTGTAGCATGCAGAGCATCTTCAACGCGTGCTTTCTTTTCCTTCATTTCGATTTCGGTAGCTGCACCGACACGAATCACAGCAACACCGCCTGCCAGCTTGGCAACGCGTTCTTGCAGTTTTTCGCGATCGTAGTCGGAAGTGGCTTCTTCGATTTGAGTGCGGATTTGCTTAACACGCGCTTCGATCGATTTGCTGTTGCCAGCGCCGTCGATGATCGTGGTGTTTTCTTTAGCCACTTCGATGCGCTTGGCTTGGCCCAGCTCTTCCAGCGTAGCTTTTTCAAGCGACATGCCGGTTTCTTCGGAGATAACAGTGCCGCCGGTCAGGATGGCGATGTCTTCCAGCATGGCCTTGCGACGGTCGCCAAAGCCAGGAGCCTTGACTGCAGTCGTCTTCAGGATGCCGCGGATGTTGTTGACAACCAGCGTAGCCAAAGCTTCGCCTTCGACGTCTTCAGCAACGATCAGCAAAGGACGGCTGGACTTGGCAACTTGTTCCAGGATAGGAAGCAGGTCGCGGATGTTGCTGATTTTCTTGTCGAAAATCAGGACATACGGATCTTCCAGAACCGAAACTTGCTTGTCTGGGTTGTTGATGAAGTAAGGCGACAGGTAGCCGCGGTCGAATTGCATGCCTTCGACGACGTCGAGTTCATTTTCCAGCGACTTGCCGTCTTCAACGGTAATAACGCCTTCTTTGCCGACCTTGTCCATTGCGTTGGCAATGATTTCACCGATCGAAGCATCGCTGTTAGCCGAAATGGAACCGACTTGAGCGATTTCTTTGCTGGTGGTGCAAGGCTTGGACAACTTCTTCAGTTCGTCAACAGCAACGGCAACCGCTTTGTCGATACCGCGCTTCAAGTCCATTGGGTTGATGCCGGCTGCAACGTACTTCAGGCCTTCTTCAACGATGGATTGAGCCAACACAGTAGCTGTGGTGGTGCCGTCGCCGGCAGCGTCGGAAGTCTTGGAAGCAACTTCCTTGACCAACTGGGCGCCGATGTTTTCGTATTTGTCTTTCAGTTCGATTTCTTTAGCAACCGACACGCCGTCTTTAGTGACGGTAGGGGCGCCGAAAGAGCGATCCAGAACGACGTTGCGACCTTTAGGGCCCAACGTGGTTTTAACAGCATTGGCGAGAATGTTTACGCCACGGACGATACGCACACGAGCGTCATCGCCAAATAGAACTTGCTTAGCAGCCATTGTAGAATTCCTTGCTTATTCGTTTGTAAATTACAGGACCACGGCGAGGATTTCGTCCTCGCGGATGACGAGCAATTCTTCGCCATCGATCTTGACCGACTGGCCGGCGTATTTGCCAAACAGAACCTTGTCGCCCGCTTTCAGGTCAACGGGAACAATCTTGCCGTCGTCGGTTTTCTTACCGGGACCAACAGCAATGACTTCGCCTTGATCGGGCTTTTCAGCGGCGCTCTCAGGGATAACGATACCCGAGGCAGTAGTGCGCTCGTTGTCCAGACGTTTGACGATCACGCGATCGTGCAAAGGACGCAGTGCCATGAAGGAACTCCTGTTTTAGTCTATTGATGAAAAATAAGGGTTAGGTCGGGCTGTTAGCACTCAACCAGTACGAGTGCTAATTATAAGGACGAAGTTGGGTACTTCAAGGGGGCGCGCCGTTTTGTTACATTTAGACGCGTATTGTCGGCTGTCGATTTCTGTCGAAATTCATTCAGTTTGGAATTTTCGTCATTCAGGTTGGAACTGCTCAAAACATGTGAAGCTAATATCCATCAGGATTACAGGCGCTTTTTGGCGATTAGATGTTTTTTTGCGCTTCGTAAAAACAGGATTTCCGGGTAAGACGTCACCAAAAAATAGGTATCTCTTGCTTGTTTGAACATAAACGAAAAATTAAACCAGCTATGT
>DATJCP010000337.1:0-11495 GCA_035514715.1 Candidimonas sp. | reverse complement strand
TGCACAAACCGGGTTGAACTGGGGCTTGCTGAATGGCGTGGAAACTTCTGAAAATCTGCACGCGCACGTCGATGAATTCGCCCGTGAATTGGCAGAGTGCGGTGCCGTGGGCATGCGCATGCAGAAGCAGTTGCTGATCGAGTGGGAAGCGCCTCATTTGAATGATGCCGTTAAGCTGAGCATCGAGCGCTTCAGCGAAGTGTTTGAAAGCGATGAGCCGCATGCTTTCATGAGCGAATTCTTCCGCAATAAAAAGAAGAAGGATTAATTGTTGAGGGAAGTGGCCTCAATAATCGCTTCCTGATTGCAATGCCTAAAGACCACAAGCGCTGTACGCGGTTGTGGTCTTTTCTTCTGTCTTGAATTCAAGCACAAAAAATTATTGCATTTAAATAGCGCGCGATTTAATATTGCAGTTATGAAATCGAAACCTTCGTCGTTGCCTTCGCCGGGACTGCTGCTGGATAACCAGTTGTGCTTTGCGCTGTATTCCACGGGCCTGGCTATGAACAAGGTGTATCGCAAACTGTTGCGCGAGCTGGGCCTGACCTATCCGCAGTACTTGGTCATGCTGGTGCTATGGGAACGCGACGAATTGACGGTGTCCGATATAGGCGGGCGGCTGTTCCTGGATTCGGCCACCTTGACCCCTTTGCTCAAGCGGCTGGAAGCGGCCGGTTTATTGCGTCGCATACGTGCCACCAGCGACGAACGCCAGGTCATCGTGTCGCTTACCGATGCGGGCCAGGCATTACGGGCTAGGGCGGAATCGGTGCCCGAATCGGTAGTGTGTGCCGTGCAATGTTCGGCAAATGAAATGGCAACGACCAAACAAGCGCTGGAAAATCTGCGTGAACATTTGCTGAAGCAAGGTTAATGAATTAAGTTTAAGTTTGTTATTTGAGTTTATAAATAGTGTGCTATTTAATAGTGTGTATTTAGGCTGGTATCGGCGGGCCAGCTGTCAAATCAAGCCGCTGCAGTGGTTTTTTACGAATCAGGAGATTCATCATGTCTGTTGAAAAAGTGCTATACCGTGCTCAAGCTACCGCCAACGGCGGCCGCGATGGCCGTGCCGTGTCGTCGGATGGGGTGTTGGATATCAAATTGACGACGCCCAAAGAGCTGGGCGGCGCCGGCGACAAAGGCACGAACCCCGAGCAACTGTTTGCTGCCGGCTATTCGGCGTGCTTCCTGGGCGCATTGAAGCTGGTGGCTTCGCGTGAAAAAGTAGCGTTGCCTGCCGATACCAGCATTGAAGGTGATGTTGGTATTGGCCCGATTCCTGACGGTTTTGGTATTGAGGTGGAGCTGAAGATTTCCGTGCCTGGCTTGCCGCGCGATCAGGTTCAAGCCTTGGTCGACAAGGCACATATCGTGTGCCCATATTCGAACGCTACACGCGGCAATGTTGATGTGACGCTGACGCTGGTATAAATAAACAGACTTAGCCAGCCTTGCGAAAGGTGATATTGATGCGTTGCGCACCCAGCAGTGGGTGCGTCTCTTCTTTTAGGGGCATAACGCCGTGATAGCGCAGGCGATCGACTCCGCCCCATACGGCGACGTCGCCATGAAATAACGGTACTCGTTGGGCTTTATCGCTGCGTTCGTGGCCGCCGAAAAGAAACATGGCCGGAATGCCTAGTGACACCGAAACGATAGGTGCGCGAAAGTCTTTTTCGTTCTTGTCCTGGTGCAGCGACAGGCGGGTGCCGGGCACATAGCGATTGATCAGGCAGGCATCAGGTACGAATTGGTCAAAGCCTGCTTCCGCTGCTGCTGTAGTGGCCAGGCGCAAGAACGCATCGGGCATGACCGGCCATGCCTGTCCGGATTCCGGATCTAGCGCGGCATAGCGATAACCGCGGCGATCGGAAGTCCATCCCAGCGCCCCGCAATTGGTCAGGGCGACCGACATGACGTATCCGCCCGGTGTGACCATGTGGCGAAATGGCGAGGCCTGCTGGATGCTATCCAGCGCAGGTAGTAGCTCCGGGACATATGGCAGGGCGAAACCGCGCAAGATATAGGCCTGCTCGCCCAGGTTGTCCCGGGTGCCGATAAGGGTGGACTCAAGTAGTTCGAACATCATGCAGGCCTTGTTGGGCTGGCCGTGAACAGTTCAATAATACAAGGTCTAGTCGAATTTCAGTATCTCGAACGTCAGGCGATCTTGCGCATCGCGGCCTACGCTGTATCCAAGGCGTTCGTTGATGGAGTTGTCAGGGTTGAAGGTCAGGACTGAAGGCTTGATGTCTTCCAGTTCTTTTTCGGTGACATAAACGGAGTTGCAGATTATGACTTCGTCGCCGCGCTGGCAGGTGCGTGCCGCGGCGCCGTTCAAAATGCAGCAGCGTGAACCGCGTTCGCCGTAGATGACGTAAGTGCTGATGCGCGCCCCCGAGTTTTTATTCCAGATATCCACGAACTCCATGGGCAAGATGCCGGCTGCTTCGCAGTGGTCGGGGTCCAGGGTAATGGAACCATGGTAGTCAAGGTCGGCGCCGGTGACATGGATGCCGTGCAATTTACCGCGTACAACTTTTCTCACAATCTGATTCTCTAAAAAAAATAGCGTGGGTATTGTAGTTCTTGTCGACAGCCAATACCCATTGACGAGCTTTGGCGCACGTTGCACACTTAAGCCATGGAACACACGCAGCAAACCGTCTCGGCCCGTTGCTGCATTGTTGGCGGCGGGCCCGCTGGCATGATGCTTGGCCTGCAGCTTGCACGGGCAGGGGTGGGCGTTGTTGTGCTTGAAAAGCACGGCGATTTTTTGCGTGATTTCCGAGGCGATACTGTGCATCCATCGACACTGGAGATCCTTGCGGAGTTAGGCCTGAAACAGCGCTTTGATGCCTTGCCGCAGCACCGTGCCGACCAGATTGAAATATTACTTGCCGACGGTATCCAGGCTTTTGGCGACTTTCGCGGCCTGAAGCCATTTCCGTATATCGCGCTGGTTCCACAGTGGGACTTTTTGAACCTGCTTGCCGAGCAAGCGCAACGCTATCCGAATTTTACTTTACGCATGCGCTGCGAGGCCACGGGCCTTATTCGCCGCGAAGGCGATGACAGGGTTAGTGGTGTAATTGCCAATACACCCGATGGCCCGCTGCATGTGCTGGCCGATCTGGTGGTCGGGTGCGACGGCCGCCGTTCGTGCCTGCGTGCCGCTGCCGCGCTCAAGCCCCAAGATTTGGGCGCTCCAATGGATGTCCTGTGGTTTCGCTTGCCGCGGCATGAAGACGATCCCGATGGCACTTATGGTGTGCCAGGCAAGGGCGGTTTGCTGGTTCTGCTGAATCGTAATGACTATTGGCAGGCGGCCTTCGTGATTCCCAAGGGCGGTGCAACGCGGTGGCAGGCTCGTCCGATTGCAGACTTGCGTGCGTATATTGCGCAGCGTGTCGGTTTCCTGGCCGATCGGGGCCAGGCGCTGGCCTCGTGGGATGACGTCAAATTGCTGGAGGTAAGTGTCGACAGGCTGTTGCGTTGGCACTGCCCTGGTCTATTGCTGATAGGGGATGCGGCGCATGCCATGTCGCCCATAGGGGGAGTAGGCATTAATCTTGCCATACAGGACGCTGTTGCCGCCGCCAATATCCTGACACCGATATTACTGGAGCCAGGGCTGCCGGATGAATCGGTGCTGGCAGCCGTGCAGCGGCGCCGGCTATTGCCGACCAGAATCATCCAGGCAATTCAGGTGCTGCTGCAGCGCCGGATTATTGCCCCGGTGCTTGCCGCGCATGATGACGGCCAGCCTCTGGCGCTGCCTCGGGCCGTGAAATGGCTGCTGCGTTGGCGCCTGGTCCGTTCAATCCCTGCGTACGTATTCGGTGTGGGTTTTCGTCGCGAGCACATCAAGTCGGGCAGGCATTAGGCTGGCGTTTGTTTTACTGCCAACGCTCCCGCCAAGCCCGTTGTGCTGCTGCGTTCAGGAAGGTCCAGGCCACAAAGCGGCTTTTCTTTTGGCCCTGAGCCATTTCTACTGTACGCACATCAAGGGCGCCTACCTTCTTCAGGCTGCGCAGTACGACTGGAAGGTTGGATTCCTTTGAAACCAGGGTGCTGAACCAGAAAATCTGCTTATATACCTCAGTGCTTTCTTCCACCATGCTGCGTATAAACTGGGCTTCGCCGCCTTCGCACCATAACTCGGTATTCTGCCCGCCAAAATTCAGTACCGGCGCTTTATGCCGCAATGACTGCTTGCCCAGGCCGCGCCATTTACGCTGTGAGCTGCTTTCCGCCTCGTAGGCAGAGGCATGAAAGGGCGGGTTGCACAGGCTCAGGTCGAAGCGCTCGTCTGCATGAAGCAAACCTTTGAAGATATGGCTGCGCGACTTTTGCCGGCGCGTTTGGATCATATCGATAAGGCCGGCATTGGATTGGATGATGTCTCGTGCGGACGCAAGGGCGATGGGGTCGATATCCGAACCCAGAAAGCGCCAACCGTATTCGGCCTGGCCTATCAATGGGTAGATGGCATTGGCGCCCATGCCGATATCCAGTGCGCACACCGAGGGCCCTTGCGGAATGATGCCGTCATTGCTTTGTGCCAATAGGTCGGCCAGGCAATGGATGTAATCGGCGCGGCCGGGAATGGGAGGGCACAAGTAGTTGCCGGGAATATCCCAGTGGGCAATACCATAGAAGGTTTTCAGCAAGGCGCGGTTCAGCGCCCGGACGGCAGCTGGGTTGGCGAAATTGATGCTGGGCTCGCCGGCTGGGTTTGCCGCGACAAAGCCAGCCAGTGCGGGGCTGTCTGTAATAAGCCGATCAAAGTCGTAGCGGCCTTGATGGCGGTTGCGCGGATGCAGCAAAACGGTGGTTTCCTGGGAAGGTTTATAAAAGTGGGGCTATGGAAACACGACCGCTGCCAAGCTATTGCTGCGGTCGTATAGCGGCGTGAAAGATCTTTCTGGCGCAATAGTTTAGTTTAGGCCAGATTTCAGCCGCTGCGTGCACCTGCCGTTTTGAGTTGCAGCTCAATTTGCCGTAGTGCTCCCGGGTCCTCCATCGTGCTGACGTCGCCGGGATCCCTGCCCTCGGCCACAGCTTGCAGCGCGCGGCGAAGCAACTTGCCCGACCTGGTTTTTGGCAAGGCTTCGACGAAATGGATGTGGGAGGGACGGGCGACAGCCCCTATTTGCTGCTCCACTGCTTTGCGAATTGTGCTTCGCAAGGCTTCGGCATCCTTATCCGAACCTGTCTGCTTGAGGGTCACAAATGCTACAGCAAGCTGTCCCTTGATGCTGTCTTTTACCCCGACGACTGCCACTTCCGCCACTTGTGCATTCGTAGCGATACTTGCCTCAATTTCTCCGGTACCGAGGCGATGCCCTGCGACGTTGATGACGTCATCGCTGCGGCCGACGATGAAGTAATACCCGTCCTCGTCGCGGTAGCCCCAATCGAACGTGCTATACAGACGTCTGCCTGGTATGGATCGCCAGTAGGTCTTGACGAAACGGTCGTCGTCTTCCCAAATGGTCTGCATGAAGCCCGGAGCCAGTGGGCCCTCCAATGCGATCAATCCCTTTGCATGTGGTTCAGTCAGCAATTGGCCGGTTGTTTCATCCACGATGCACACCCTGTTGCCGTATACGGGCAAGCCTGTGCTTCCCAGCTTGGTTGGCAGCGCTTCAACGCCTCGTGGGAGAGTGAGGATAGGCCAGCCTGATTCTGTTTGCCAGTAGTTGTCGATGACGGGTACCTTCAATGTCTCAGTGACCCATGCGGAGGTTGTTTCGTCCAGAGGCTCTCCGGCTAGGAATAATGCCCGTAGCGAACTCAGGTCCTGGCCGGCAGATGCCGCCGGGCCTTCCTTCTTCAGAACACGGATGGCCGTCGGCGCACTGAACATGGTGGTGACCTGGTGTTTTTCGACCAGGCTCCACCAAATCGAGGGATTCGGCCGAGTCGGTGTTCCTTCGTACATGATGGTGGTCATGCCTGCGAGCAGCGGTCCGTAGACGATGTAGCTGTGCCCTACAACCCAGCCCACATCGCTCGTGGCGAAGAAGGCCTTGCCGGGTTCGGCTAGGAAAATGTGCTTCATGCTGGCCGCCAGCGCGACGGCGTATCCCCCAACGTCTCGTTGGACCCCCTTGGGCTTGCCCGTGGTTCCGCTGGTGTAGAGCGTGTAACTCGTGTCGTTCGAGTCCAGCGGGACACAGGGCACTGGTTTGTCGAGCTGCGTGGCGCGCAGCGAACCATAGTCGATGTCTCGTTGCGGTATGCTGTTCCAGGCAGACAATTGACGGTCAACCATCAGCACATGGGCGGGCTTGTGCATGGCAAGCCGGATCGCCTCATCCAGCAGCGATTTGTACGGGACCACCTTGCCTGCACGCGAGCCCGCATCTGCCGAGACAATGACGGTAGGCCGCGCATCGTCGATCCGGGTTGCCAGGCTCACACTGGCGAAGCCGCCGAATACCACCGAATGGATGGCCCCGATCCGTGCGCATGCGAGCATGGTGAAGATGGCTTCGGGGATCATGGGCATGTAGATCAATACCCGATCGCTCTTGCGTACCCCGAGAGAGAGCAGCGATGCCGCCATCGCCTGCACTTCTCTCAGAAGCTCCTTGAATGTGAAGACCGTTTCTTGGTCCACTTCTGTGGAGCACCAGACCAAGGCCTTGTCGTCCGGGCGAGCCAGCGCATGCCGATCGACGGCGTTATGACAGAGGTTCAGCTTGCCGTCGATAAACCATTGCTCGAAAGGCGCGTTGCGGCCGTCATGAACCTGAGTGAAGGGCTGAAACCAGTCGATCAGTTCCGCCTGTTCGCGCCAGAAGGCATCCGGCTGTTCGATAGAACGACGATAAAACTCTGCATAGCTCATCACACTATCTCCATGTGTTCATGCTGACTTTGTCTTGGTGCTGATAGGCAGCGGAACCATGACAGGCTGGCCTGGCGTCGTGCAGCCTGTATCACAGCAACGGCCCGGTTGGCGGTTCGTTGTAATGGAGCGTTTTTCGTCATGCAGAATGTCGCGGTCCAGCAGGCGCTCCACGAGTTCCACCTTCGATCCCACGGGATAGTTGCGCCAGATTTCCTGCTTCATCGCTGCTGGCGAGCCGCCGCCATGCATGCTGATCACCGAGTACCAGCCGCCTTGGTAGGAAGCGGTCAGGTCCTCGATGAAGCGGGCCGTCTGGATACGCTGCTTATACGGGATGTTCGCGTTGGCCTGCAGCACCTCGGACAGCTTCGCCGACGTGGCGGGGTTGTGGTCCTCGTCGGGGCCGGGCAGCGCAACGATCAGGCCGCCGGAAACTTCATGCGCGATGCGGTGCATGTCGTAGATTTGCGTAGCCAGCAGCAGCTTGCCGATGTTGCTGAACACCGGGTCGGGCATGAAGGAACCGCTATGCTCGTCTTGGGTGGCGTAAACGCTGGCGGCAACGCCACAAGCGAAGAAGCCTTCTGTGATCTTGATCAGTTCGACCATCGGGTCGCGCAGATTGCTTTTTTTCGCGGGGTCCAGACCGTTCGCTTCGCACATCAGGGCGCCTGCGCCGATGAGCAGGTCGCCGAAGCCCGCCCGGGCGGCAATACAGCTATGGCGATGGTGCGTGGCATAGCTGTAGGTCAGCACATTGCTGTGTTCCCATTCGCCCGCATAGAAAACCCGGTCCCAAGGCACGAAGACGCGATCGAAGATGATTACGGCAGTGGACTGGCCGTATTTGCGCGAGAACAGCGCGTCGCCATGCTCCAGTTTCTCGCCGGGCCGGCCCGCTGGCCTGGCGATGATGGTGACCCCCGATGCATCGACGGGCACCGCGCAGCATACGGCGAAGGCCTCATCTTCGTGGCCCATGTTGCGGCTGGGCATCACCAGCAGCTCGTGCATGTAAGGGCCGCCCGTCACGATGGCCTTGGTGCCACTGATGACGATGCCTTTCCCGTTCTTTTCGACTACATGCACATAGGTGTCGGGATTGGCTTGCTGGTGGGGCTTTTTGCTGCGATCCCCTTTGGCATCCGTCATTGCGATGCCGAGCGACAGGTCGCGGTCTTGCACATCCGCCAAGTAGGCGGCAAAACGCGCGCGGTGTTCGGTGGTTCCGCGCGCATCGTCGATGTGCGCCACAGCCTGGTTGATGCCGTTGAGTGCGTCGTGGGCGAGGTAGCGCTGGGCGCAGCCGGTTTCCTGGCACAGCACGCGCACGGCTTCGAGCTTGTTCAGCAGGTCGCCAGCCGACTCGTTTATGTGGAGCATGCGGTTGACCACTCGATTGCGGCTGGACTGTGTGGCCAAGGCGATGGGTTCGAGTTCCGTGCGCAGCGCGTAGTCGTAAGTGAAGGCCAGCGCGTTGACCCCAGGACGGAAGGCGGGTTCGTCGGCGACGCTGCTCACTTCGCGTCCATCGACGAAAACCTTGGGCTTGTACTTACGCAGGGATTCTCGGTAGTCGTCGCCCGACATCAGATTGACTTTGCTGGCAGGCACTGCTGGGCTGGGTGCATTCATTTCAGTCTCCGTTAAACGTTGTTCTTTAAATTTAAACAGTGTTCAATTTTGTTGTCAACGTTTATACTGTGGCGCATGAACACTCTGATTGCCCCCCCTAGCCGTACCCGTCGCCCGACTTCTAAAAGTGCCAAGACAGCCGATGATCCGCGCCAGCTTCGGCATCAGGCGCTGGCGGATGTCAGGCGGGAACTCGTGCTTGACGCCGCCCGGTCAGCGTTCTTCGAGTTGGGGATGGAAAAGACCAGCATTCGTGAAATAGCGCACCGCGCCGGCTATACGCCGGGGGCTATCTATAGCTACTTCGCCAGCAAGGAAGAGCTGTACGGCACCCTGCTGGGTGAGTCCCTTGACAGGCTCAATGAACGCGTCCAAGAAGCACTGGCCAAGCAGGCTACCGGTCCGGGCCGCGTGCGGGCGACCGCCACGGCGTTCTTCGACTTCTATCGAGATAATCCGCACGACCTGGACCTTGGCTTTTATTTGTTCCAGGGGATGCAGCCCCGGGGCCTTACACCCGAGTTGAACGAGAAGCTCAACGCTAGTCTGCGTAACGCATTGCAGCCGACGCAGGACGCCTTGCAGCACCTCGGGATGTCGGCAAAGCAGGCGCTCGAAGAAATCACTGCACTGTTTGCCCATACCGTTGGCTTGTTGGTGCTTAGCCATACGGGGCGCATTCGGATGTTCAAACAGGCATCCCACGATTTGTTCCACACATACCTTGAGCAACTTATCAACCGGGCCGAAATGGCTTCTAAGGGGTAGCAATGGACGCGACTAGCGCGAAAGCAAGTGAACAGGCTTTTTGGTTTTTTGACCTCGTTTCCCCATTTTCGTACTTGCATTATCACAAGCTCAAGCCATTGCGGGACCGTATAAATATCCAGCCGGTGCCTGTGCTCTTTGCCGGGCTTCTCAAACACTGGGAAACCAAGGGCCCCGCCGAAGTACCTTCCAAGCGTCTGCATACATACCAATACTGCGTCTGGGCTGCAAGGCAGCAAGGGTTGGCGTTCAAGATGCCACCACGCCATCCATTCAATCCTCTTGCCGCTCAGCGTCTTCTCGTTGCTCTGAATGCAACTGACCCGGTTGTCGAGGCTGCGTTTCACTTTGTTTACGGAGAAGGCCGCGATCCTGAGTACGAACTGGTAGCGCTTGCCGATCAGTTAAAAGTGACCAATGTAGGCGAACGGACTGCCGAGGCTGAGGTGAAGCAGCAGCTTGTAAGCAATACCCAGAGCGCCATCGATCAGGGCGTTTTCGGAGTACCGACGCTAGTGTTTCGCAATAGGCTTTTTTGGGGGAGCGATACTGTTGATTGGGCACAGCAATTTCTCAATCAACCAGATATGTTTCAACAGCACGAGTACGAAGCGGTGACCAGCACTGAATTCGGAATCGCACGGAAGTGACACCCAGTGCGGAAGTGATGGTGAAATGAAAAAAGCCCGCTCGAAAGCGGGCTTTTTATCAACCAGTTATGCTTAGATAACTTGGATGTTCTTGGCTTGTGGGCCCTTTTGGCCTTCAGCTGCTTCGTAAGAAACACGTTGGTTTTCTTCGAGCGACTTGTAGCCAGTACCGACGATGTCGGTGTGGTGTGCAAACAAATCTTTGCCACCAGCTTCAGGAGTAATAAAGCCGAAGCCCTTTTCGTTGTTAAACCATTTAACAATACCAGTTTCTGTTGCCATTTCTTGCGATCCCTAAAAAGACGAGCGACATGCTCTGCAAAAGACTGTCAAGGCGTGGAGATATGAGCAAAAAAGTACAATTTTCCTGGTACTGGTTTGTGCTAACTTCAACGAACTTGAAAACCTATTCAGGAATGTAATCCTATCAGGCGATAAAGTCCAGACGGAATGGCGACTTTCCGTTACTAAATAGTGGGCTTTACAACACCTAAGCGCCGTAGGTAGTCACTTTATACCTTTGTTACCCCGAAATAGTCGTGTTTCTAGGGAAAATTCCCTAGGTAATCAGTTGGGTAAATGGCGTCGCCATAACTCTTAATTAATATATGTCGCGACGATAGTGCTGTTGTTTTATGAACTCGGCGTAGCCTTTGGTGCCCAGTATGTCCCGCAATGCCTGGTCGACGTCGCGCGCCATGGTGCTTTGGCTGCCGCATACATAAACCATGGCGCCGCGAGCAATCCATTCCTGAACCTGCGGCGCGGCTTCGCGCAGCAAATGGTGGACATAGCGTTTTTGAGCCTGGTCGCGTGAGAACGCCAAATCCAGGCGTTGGAGCTTTTGCTGGGTATGCCAGGCCTGAAGCTCATCGCCGTAGTGGAGGTCATGGGCTCGTTGCCGTTCACCGAAAATCAGCCAGTTTTCGTAATGCCCTTGCTCCAGGCGGGCTTGCAGCAGGCTGCGCAAGCCCGCGATACCGGTGCCATTGCCTATGAAAATGGCAGGGCAGGGGTGGTCAGGGGCATGGAATAACGGGTTTTGGCGTATATGCACTTGAATGGTAGCGCCGAGTTCTATGTCGTGCGTCAGCCAATGGCTGCCAATACCGGGGTTGCCGTTGGCATCGGTGTGTTTTCTTACCAACAGACGCAGCCCCCCTTCATTCATGGTGGATGCAATGGAGTATTCCCGATGTACGGTGTGGCTGCCGATCTGTATCTGGGCGATGTCGCCGGCGCACCAGTCCGGTGTGTCAGGGGCTGCCGGTTGCAACACAAGTTCGTGGCATTCGCCGCCGAGGCTGCCGGGATTCATGTGGCGACGCCGGGCCAGTTGCCAAGCCGTATAAGGCATGTCGGTGTCGATGTGCGCCTGGAAGTGGTGCTTTATCTGCTGCTGCCACGCGGCCATTGAGCTGGAATCGCATTGGTCGGCGAGGACTGTGTCAAACAAGAGTCGGGCGCCTTGTCGCTCAAGCCACAGACTGAGCGACTGCCCGAAGCCGCAGTAATGACGATAGCTGCTGTCGCCTAGCGCCAGTACGGCGACCTCCAGGTGGCGCAGATTGGCT
>DATJCP010000336.1:0-12563 GCA_035514715.1 Candidimonas sp. | reverse complement strand
TACGCCCACCGGAATCACCTTCAAGGTCAGCGCCAGGAAATAAAACGCTGCGAAATAGCCACTTACGGTGATGATCGTCGGGTAAAGGCGGGTGAAGCCATCCGACGCTTTCAGCGCGGTAGTGGCAATAATTTCCGCCGTAATGGCAATTGCCAGGTAAATCCAGCTCATTCTTGTCCTTTTGTAGGCTTACGATACATTGATGGTGCCGCCTACGGCTTGTCGACGCGCAGCAAGACCTGCACAGCCCCTGATCCGCCGTCCTGTTCGGCGCATTCTGTATAGGCAAGCACATCGGCCATCTGGGTAAGCCAGCGTCTGATGGTTTGCTTCAATACCGATTCGCCGTCTTTCGAGCCATACCCTTTTCCATGCACGATACGCACGCATTTTATATGGTGGGCCAGGCACGACTGCAAAAAACGATCCAGCCGGTCGCGAGCCTCTTCCAAGGTATTGCCATGCAAATCCAGGCTGGCGCCTATGGACCATTTCCCGCGTTTCAGGCCTTTGGCCAAGTCGGGCCCATAGCCGTGCTGTACAAAATGGGCATCGTCTGCTTCGACCTTGGCTGGCGCGTACTGGTCCGATATTTGCGGCATCTTGCGCAGGTCGGCGCCCACGGCGCGCTCCCTTCGCTCGCGCAGGATGGCACCAGATGCCTGAGGAGCAGGGGGCAGTATGGCTCTGCGGGTGTCTTTTATCGGCTGCACGCTTTTCATTGCCAGTTGGAAAAGCGCATGGTCTTTGAGGCTAACGGCAGGCGCTGTCATCTTGTTGCTGGCGATTGCCGCTGGCTTTGCGCCGGACACACGCATCCCTGCCTGTGAAGAGGCATCAAGGCGTGCGGCCGAAGACAGCATGCGGTCCAGCCCTGCAAATTGCGATGATAGCGGCTTAGCCTTGGCGGGCGCGCGTTGTGCAGCCAAGGCAGCCTCGTCCAGCTTGCTTGCCGCCATATCTTCGGAAGACTTGTATGTTTTGCTTGATACCTTGCGGCTGGGCTGGTCGAACTGTTTGTGTGCCGCCAAGGCATCTTTGCGCAGGCGTTTTATATCGGCGAGTGTGTTGACATGCTCACCGATACGCCCTTTTTTAGTTGCCCGCATTCTCCAGCCATCGCTGCGCGTCTAGGGCTGCCATGCAGCCAGTGCCGGCACTGGTGATGGCCTGGCGGTAAACGTGGTCCTGGACGTCGCCGGCGGCAAAAACACCGGGAATCGAGGTCATGGTTGCCATGCCGTTCAGGCCGCCCTTGGTGATGATGTAGCCATTGGCCATGTCGAGCTGGCCTTCGAACAGGCTGGTGTTGGGTTTGTGGCCGATGGCAATGAATACGCCGGTAACCGTCAGGTCTTCGGTGCTGTTGGTTTGGTTGTTGCGCAGGCGCGCTCCGGTTACGCCGGATTGATCGCCCAGGACTTCTTCCAGCTCGTAAAACAACTTGAGCTTAATGTTACCGTTGGCAACTTTTTCCATCAGCTTGTCCAGTATTATGGGCTCTGAACGGAACTTGTCGCGACGGTGCACCAGTGTGACGCTGCGGCAAATGTTGGATAGATACAATGCTTCTTCGACAGCGGTGTTGCCGCCGCCAACGACGATAACGTCTTGGTTTTTATAGAAAAACCCGTCGCATGTGGCGCAACCCGAAACCCCGCGGCCCATGAAGCTTTGTTCGCTGGGCAAGCCCAGATATTGGGCCGAAGCGCCGGTGGCGATGATCAGCGAGTCGCAGGTGTATTGGGCGCCGGTGTCGCCGGTAAGCGTAAAAGGGCGTTTTGACAGGTCGACGCTGGCGATGTGATCGAATACCATCTCGGTGTCGAAACGCTCGGCATGGGCCTGGAAGCGTTGCATCAGGTCTGGGCCTTGAACTCCTTGTGCATCGGCGGGCCAGTTATCCACGTCGGTGGTCGTCATCAGTTGACCCCCTTGTTCCAGCCCTGTAACCAGTACGGGGTTCAGGTTGGCGCGAGCCGCATATACGGCGGCGCTATAGCCGGCTGGGCCTGAGCCTAGAATCATAACTTTGGCGTGCTTGGGAGTGGTCATTGCAGAAAATCCGAAAAACATGAACAGCCAATTATAATGAGTCTATGGCTAGATTACCCGCTACATCCCCTCGCTCCTCGCGCAACGTGCGCAATGGGCCTTCTCCCTTGCAGTCTCGGCTGTCAGGTTTGCTTCGTGAAGCGCGCTGGATCGTGTTCGCCGCCCTTGCCGCATGGCTGGGGTTGGTCCTGGCAAGTTGGAACCCTTCCGATCCCGCCTGGTCGCATTCGGTCCATGCTGCCGTCACCCTGAATCGGGGCGGTACGCTGGGTGCGCACATTTCCGACTTCCTGCTTTTCCTGTTCGGCTATTCGGCCTGGTTATGGGTCGTATTGCTGGCCCAGCGGGTCGTGGTCGGCTTCTATCGGCTGACCAGTGTTCTATTGCCCAAGGCGCAGCCCGAAGCGCTACCGCGCGTCCATTGGGAGGTTGGCCTAGGGTTCTGCCTGATGTTTGTCGGCGCCATGGGTACTGAAGCACTGCAGTTAAGGCAGTTTGGCGCCGATCTTCCCGCGGGTGCGGGCGGGCAATTGGGCAAATTGCTGGCGCAACTGATGTCCGCATCGTTGGGCTCGACTGGCTGCACCTTGCTGTTGCTGGTGTTTGTGGCAATAGGCGCCAGCCTCTTTTTCGGTTTTTCGTGGCTGCATCTGTCCGAGAGGGTGGGGGCGGTGATAGAAAAAATCATTCGCCAGCTATATGAACTTAAGGCTGCGCGCGAAGACCGCAGGGTGGGCGAAGCCAAGAAGGCCGAACGCGACGAGATCGTCGTCGCCAAGCAAGAGCAACTCGTGCACGAGCAGCCTGTTCGTATCGAACCAGCCATTACCTCGGTACCCAAATCGGTAAGGGCTGAAAAAGAAAAACAGAAAGCGCTGTTTACCGCTCCTATCGATACAGGCAGTTCGGGGGATTTGCCCGCCCTTGGCTTATTGGATGCTCCAGACGAGCATCTGGAAACCGTTTCGCCCGAAACCATAGAATTTACGTCCAGGCTGATCGAGAAAAAGCTCTCCGACTTCGGCGTCAAGGCAATTGTTGTATCCGCGCAGGCCGGCCCGGTTATTACACGCTATGAAATCGAACCGGCTACCGGCGTCAAAGGCAGCCAGATTGTCAATCTGGCTAAAGACCTGGCACGCGCCTTGAGCCTGGTCAGCATTCGGGTGGTTGAAACCATACCCGGCAAAAACCTGATGGGGCTGGAACTGCCCAATGCCAAGAGGCAAATGGTCAAGCTTTCGGAAATCATCGGTTCGCAAACCTACCATGCCGGTGCGTCAGTGCTTACCATGGCGCTGGGCAAAGACATCGCAGGCAATCCGGTCGTGGCCGATCTGGCCAAGATGCCGCATTTGCTGGTGGCCGGTACCACAGGGTCGGGCAAGTCGGTAGGTATCAACGCCATGATCCTGTCCTTGTTGTACAAGGCCGATGCTACCCAGGTGCGTTTGATCCTTATCGATCCGAAAATGCTCGAAATGAGCGTTTATGAAGGTATCCCCCATTTGTTGGCGCCAGTGGTAACCGATATGCGCCATGCCGCCAATGCACTGAACTGGTGCGTGGGCGAGATGGAAAAGCGCTATCGCCTGATGAGCAAAATGGGCGTGCGCAACCTGGCCGGCTATAACACCAAGATCCGCGACGCCATAAAACGCGAAGAGCCCATACCGAATCCGTTTTCGTTGACCCCCGATGCGCCCGAGCCTTTGTCCACGCTGCCCATGATTGTGGTCGTCATCGACGAGTTGGCTGACTTGATGATGGTGGTGGGCAAGAAGATCGAAGAGCTTATCGCCCGCCTGGCCCAGAAAGCCCGCGCAGCCGGTATCCACTTGATATTGGCGACCCAGCGGCCCAGCGTCGACGTCATTACGGGTTTGATCAAGGCCAATATTCCCACCCGTATTGCTTTTCAGGTGTCGTCGAAGATCGACTCCCGCACCATACTGGATCAAATGGGTGCCGAAGCTTTGCTGGGGCAGGGCGACATGCTTTATTTGCCGCCAGGTTCTGGCTTCCCCGCTCGTGTGCATGGCGCGTTCGTCCACGATGACGAAGTTCACCGCGTGGTCGAAGCCCTGAAGCAGCAAGGCGAACCCAACTATATTGATGGTTTGCTGGAAGGTTCGATCGAAGGCGAAACCGGCGATGGCGTGGGCAGCGTTACCGGCTTTGCCGATGCGGAATCCGATCCTTTGTACGATCAGGCGGTCGAAGTCATCTTGAAAAACCGCCGTGCGTCGATTTCTTCCGTACAGCGCCACCTGCGTATCGGCTATAACCGGGCTGCCCGTTTGCTAGAGCAAATGGAGCAAGCCGGCATGGTCTCCGCCATGCAGTCCAATGGCAATCGTGAAATCCTGGTTCCAGCGGGGAATGCATCCAATGAAGACTAAACAAGCGCAGTTTATTACGAAGCAGGAATTCGCTTTCAGGCCGCGCGGTTGGGCCGGGAAAGTCAGGCAGGTTCTGCTTGCTTCTGTGTTGGCAGCCAGCCCCTTGATGGCATGGGCGGCCGACGCACCTGCGCAGTTGCGCGACTTTGCCGCCAAGGTCAGTGCAGGTTCAGGCCAGTTCACTCAGCAGACCCTGGATGCCAAAGGGGGTACCAGCAAGCGGCCCCAGTCGGGCGAGTTTTCTTTCAAGCGTCCCGGTCAGTTCAAGTGGGCGGTAAAGAAGCCTTATGAACAGTTGATCATTTCCGACGGCAAACTGGTGTATCAGTACGATCCCGACCTGGCCCAGGTTACTGAGCGCAAGGTGGATCAGTCCATAGGCGCGTCGCCTGCCGCCATATTATTTGGTTCGGGCTCGCTGGATGAAGCCTTTTCGATTGCCGCCTTGCCGGGTAAAGAAGGTCTGGATTGGTTGCGCGCCACGCCGCGTAGCGCTGATGCCGGTTTTACCCATGTGGATATCGGCTTCAAGGCCAATATGCCGGCGCGGCTCGAACTACTGGATTCGTTTGGGCAAGTCACCCGTATCGAGCTTAGCAATATTGCGGCCAATCCCAAGTTGGCGGCGGACGAATTTAAATTCGTGCCGCCCAAAGGTGTCGATGTTGTCAAAATGTAGGCCTGGCGTAAGCCGTTTTTCATGATGAGCTCCCAGGATTTATTCAGTTCGTCTGCTCGCTCCGCTTACGCGCCTTTGGCTGAGCGCATGCGCCCACGTACCCTGGACGAGGTTGTCGGCCAGACGCATTTGCTGGGCGCAGGCAAGCCGCTGCGCGTGGCGTTCGAGTCCGGCCGCCCGCATTCCATGATCTTCTGGGGGCCTCCGGGTGTAGGTAAAACCACGTTGGCGCGCCTCATGGCTGCCGGCTTCGATGCCCAATTCCTGGCAATGTCGGCGGTGCTGGGCGGTGTCAAAGATATACGCGAAGCGGTGGTTTCGGCCCAGGTGGCCCAAGGCCAAGGCAGGCGCACTATCCTGTTTGTCGATGAAGTGCATCGCTTCAACAAGGCGCAGCAAGACGCTTTCCTGCCTTATGTGGAAAGCGGCTTGTTCACCTTCATTGGGGCGACGACTGAAAATCCATCCTTCGAAGTCAACTCGGCGCTGCTCTCGCGAGCCCGGGTTTATGTGCTGCAGT
This sequence comes from Candidimonas sp., assembly GCA_035514715.1. GTDB lineage: Bacteria > Pseudomonadota > Gammaproteobacteria > Burkholderiales > Burkholderiaceae_B > Pollutimonas. The sequence goes on along the minus strand of DATJCP010000336.1, from coordinate 6,907 downwards.
CCTTGTCCGTCGAGGAATTGCAGCAACTGATAGATCGCGCCATTGTTATCCTTAACCAGGCTGCGCCGGCTGAAGCAGAGCAATCGGCGGCATTGGCGACCGAGGACGAGGATCAAACCGATTCCAGCGGCGTATTGGAGTTCGACCCTGCCGCACGCGATCAATTGGCTCGCTGGGCCGATGGCGATGCGCGGCGAGTCATCAATGCCATGGAAGTGGTTGCCGAATCCGCGATCGGCGCCGGGCGCCGTTTGGTGGATGCGGAATGGCTGGAAACCTCGTTGTCGCAAGATTTGCGCCGTTTCGATAAAGGCGGTGACGCTTTTTACGATCAGATCAGCGCCTTGCATAAATCGGTACGCGGTTCGGACCCCGATGCCGCTTTATATTGGTTTGCCCGCATGCTCGATGGCGGCGCCGATCCGCGGTATTTGTCCCGCCGTCTGGTGCGCATGGCCGTGGAAGACATAGGCTTGGCCGACCCCAGGGCTACCGAGCTGGCTTTAAATGGGGCCGATATCTACGAAAGACTGGGTTCGCCCGAAGGCGAGCTGGCCTTGGCCCAGGCTGTGGTGTATATGGCATGCGCGGCCAAGTCCAACGCGGTATATAACGCCTATAAGGCCGCACGCCGTTATGTTGAAGAAAACGGCAGCACGCCTGTGCCGGTGCATTTGCGCAATGCCCCGACCAAGCTCATGAAAGAGCTGGGCCACGGCAAGGCTTACCGTTATGCGCACGACGAGCCGCATGGTTACGCCGCTGGCGAAAACTACTTTCCCGATGGCGTACGCGCCCGCTTCTACAAACCAACCGATCGTGGCCTGGAGGGTAAAATCTCCGAGAAACTCGCTTTTTTGCGAGAGCTGGATAAACAAAGCAAGTCAGGATAGTGGCGCGTAGAACCAGTATCATTCATCTTATTCATTTATTTTTGGCTAAAACATGCTAGATCCCAATCAGTTGCGTAAAGACCTGCCCACGGTAGTCAAGGCCTTGGCCCTACGCGGAATTTCATTCGACACAGAGCGCTTCAGCCAGCTTGAGGCCCGCCGCAAGTCGGTCCAGGTCGAAACCGAGGCTTTGCAAGCACGGCGCAATGCCGTTTCCAAGCTGATAGGGCAGTTGAAGTCCAAGGGTGAAGACGCCAGCAAGGAAATGGCCGAATCCCAGGAAATTCCTGCGCGCCTGAAAGAACTGGAAGTGGAACTGGCTGCCGTACAAGGCGAGCTGGGCGACTGGTTGATGACTTTGCCCAACCTGCCGCACGATAGCGTGCCTGCCGGTGCGTCCAGCGATGACAACGTCGAGGTGCGACGCTGGCTGCCCGCAAACGTGCAGGCCGATGCACAGGGCAACCCTGTGCCGCTTGCCTTCGAAGCGAAAGACCACGTAAGCCTGGGCGAGCCCATAGGCCTGGACTTTGAAACCGCACGCAAGCTGTCGGGCGCCCGTTTCATGATGCTGCGCGGGCCGATGGCTCGCCTGCATCGCGCGCTTGCCCAGTTCATGCTCGACCTGCAGACCACCGAGCACGGCTACCAGGAATGCTATACCCCGTATATCGTTAATAGCTCCACGCTTTTCGGCACGGGTCAGTTGCCCAAGTTCAAAGATGATATGTTCTGGGTGACCAAAGGCGGCCAGGACGACGAACCCAGCAAGGACGAACAAGGCAACGAGATCGTCAGCGAAGATCTGTACCTGATTTCCACCTCGGAAATCACGCTTACCGCGTCGATGCGCGACACGATTACCCCGCAGCAGGACCTGCCCATCAAGTTAACCGCACATACGCCTTGCTTTCGTTCGGAAGCCGGCAGCGGCGGCCGCGACACGCGCGGCATGATTCGGCAGCACCAGTTCGATAAGGTCGAGATGGTGCAGATTGTGCATCCTGAAACCTCTTACGACGCGCTGGAAGAAATGGTCGGCCATGCGGAAACCGTATTGCAGCGTTTAGGCGTGCCTTACCGTGTCGTCTTGCTGTGTGGCGGCGACATGGGCTTTGGCTCAACCAAAACCTACGACTTGGAAGTCTGGTTGCCCGCGCAAAACACCTGGCGCGAAATTTCATCGGTATCCAACTGCGAAGCGTTCCAGGCGCGTCGCATGCAAGCGCGTTATCGCGCCGATAAAGGCAAGCCGGAATACCTGCATACCTTGAACGGTTCAGGGCTGGCTGTAGGGCGGGCTTTGGTGGCCGTGCTGGAAAACTATCAGCAGGAAGATGGCAGTATCGTGGTGCCCGAGGTATTGCGGCCTTACATGGGTGGCGTCAGCACGCTGTCGGCATGAAAAACCTGGCCGGATTACGCCGCAAATGCGGAGTAATCCGGCCAGGCTGGAAAATCAGCGGACAGGCTGTAGGTTAGTCGTCGTGCCGATGGCGATGGCCGTGGCGACGGTTATCGTGCTTGTAGTATTTCTTGTAATGCCGGTCCTCGCGATAATAGCTTTCACGATAGTAGCGTGGACCGTATCCCCGCCGATAGTGGCGTTCAGGCACAACGATAACGCGTGGCGGCGCCACATATCGCACAGGTGGGTAGTAGTAATCGGGTTCGCTGTATATCACGCCAGGCACCCCGATGGAAATACCGACATCAACGCGCGCCATGGCCGCCGTGGAACTTAGCATAGCAATGGCAGCTCCAGCCGCAAATAACGCTAATCGTTTCATATAAGCATCCCTGTTGTTAGTCCGATTGGCCCATTGTGTCCGAGTTCCGGTTTCACAATTGTTAGCTGCAACGACTAAAGCGCATCAAAACGCAACCGTTCGGGAGGCAATGAATGTTTTTCTTACGTTTGTTAACGTCTGTTTTGACTGTATTACATGGCGCCCAAGGGTATCTACCAGTGCAGCTAAGGCGCTCACACTTCAAACTCAGCAATTTCGGGATGTAATGTGCGTCCAGAATGTTCGGTTCCGCTAGCCGTTACGTTGGCAGAAACGTGAGCTTGAGCTTGTTGCAGATGAATCCAGTCCACCATCTCTGCATCAGGGTTGTAGCCCTCGACCAGTTCCAGGAATAGCTCGCGTATGCGAGGATAGTTGTCGTCCTTGACTGCATTTCCAAGCTCTGTCAGTGCAGATTTAAGACGTTCCCAGTCCACGCTCTTCTCGTTGGCGCGCAGTATCATCAAATGTTCAGTAGGGGTTACGTTGTTGCCGATCAGCAGCTCTTCGTACAGTTTTTCACCTGGCCGTAAACCGACAAACTGAATATCGATGTCGCCATCGGGGCTTTGCGCCGAGCGTACACTCAAGCCGGAAAGCAAGATCATTTTCTTGGCCAGATCCGTGATTTTTACTGGTTGGCCCATGTCCAGCACGAACACGTCGCCGCCTTCACCCATGGAACCTGCCTGGATTACCAACTGGGCAGCTTCAGGGATTGTCATGAAATAACGGGTGATTTCCGGATGCGTCACAGTGATGGGGCCGCCGGCTCGAATCTGTTCACGAAACAGCGGGATGACCGAACCTGATGAGCCCAGTACATTGCCAAACCTGACCATCGTAAAGCGCGTGCGGTTCGGTATGGGCTGTTCGCTTGCATCGCCGTAGGGGCAGGGCATAGGTTCGTTCGCTAGCGCCTGCAGTACCAGCTCAGCCATGCGTTTGGTGCTGCCCATGATATTGGTGGGCCGCACGGCTTTGTCGGTCGAAATCAGCACAAAATTTCTGACTCCCGCCCTTAGCGCAGCCTGAGCGGAGTAGAGCGTGCCGAATACATTATTGATGACTCCCTCGGCAATATTGCGTTCCACCATCGGCACATGCTTGTATGCAGCCGCATGGTAGACGGTATCGACTTTCAAGATGGACATGACATCAAACATACGATCTTGGTTGCGTACCGAGCTCAGCACCGGGACGATTTCAGTCGTAAGTTTCATGTATTTCACATAGGTTTCAAGCTCGTTTTGAATACTGTAGAGGTTGAACTCGCACTGCTCAAACAGGATGAGAGTGCGTGGTTTTCCATGTACGATCTGGCGGCATAGTTCAGCTCCTATCGAGCCGCCCGCCCCAGTCACCATGACTACCAGGTCGCGTATGCAACGCTCAAGCAAATGTATGTTGGGCTGTACCGGGTCGCGGCCCAGCAGATCTGAAATGTCCACTTCATGAAGATCTTGCACTTCCACCCGGCCACTGGCCAAGTCGGTGATACCGGGAATAGTTCGAACGCTGAATGGGTAAGGAGCCAGAAGGTCAACGATTGCTGCCCGTCGTGCTTTGGATGCCGATGGTATTGCCAGTAATACCTCCAGTACGCCTTTTTCATTGATCATCCTGGCAAGGTCATGCGGGGCATATACCGGCAGGCCTGCTATGACACGGCCGGATAAATCTGGATTGTCGTCAATGAAGGCGACGGGGTGCCGCTCATTGTCGTTGCGTAGGGCCATTAATAATTGGTTCCCGGCATCACCTGCGCCATAGATGGCTACGCGTATCCCCGGGTTGGCGCCTTGGTTGGCAAGAGGAAAGGGATTGCTATGCAAGTGGAAAGGTACGCCATGAAAATATTGCCTCATGATCAAGCGCAAGCCGGCTATGAACATTAGGCTAAGAAGCCAGTAAATAACGGGTATCGATCGAGGGATGAGGGCAGGCGGATTGTCGTAAAGAAGGATTGCCAGTCCTAGTAAAACAGCCGCCAGGCTTATTGCCAATGCTATCGCTGCCAAGGTCTGGTATCCCACATAGCGCATAACGGTTCGATACAGGCCAAATTGCATCAAGACAGGGATTGTCAGCAAAGGAGCTACGATAAATAGCCAGGCATGTCCGTTCAGCGGCTGGATGGCGCTGGCATCATCAAGCCGCAGATAAAACGCAAGCCATAATGCCAGCCATACTAAGCAGGTGTCGGCAATAATTTGCAGCAGGCACTTTTGTGCACGAGGCAAGCTGACAAGTTGCGCTCGTAAACCAATAGCCTTATGGGAGGCAGTTGATGCCAAGGCTGACTTAGTGTCGGTAGCCAAGTAGTCCATCAGTTCCCCTTGTCTTTGTATGAATTTATTGTTTTTGTTACCTCGGTTCTTTGACGAGTGTTTGAAAACATTCGTCACAGGAATCATAGGAAGTAAGGTGTGGACAAGACATATGCCAGATGGTGTAGGACGTACCTAAGCATTAAGATCTAAGCCGTTGGGTTGAAGCGGCGTAAGCCTTACAACTAATGTTGCGAGGTATTGTTTCTCTCTATGATTCTTTTCATTAAGTCTGTATCCATATATTAAAAAAAACGGAACGGACTTCAGCGACTCTACGCCAGGAGAAGAAAAGGATGAGGGTGACAATTATTGGCAGTGGGTATGTCGGCCTTGTGACAGGGGCATGTCTGGCTGACGTAGGCAATGATGTTCTTTGCCTTGATCTGGACCCTGCAAAAATAGCGTTACTCGATGCGGGCGGAATATGTATCTACGAACCTGGCCTCGAGGAAATCGTCAAGAGGAATGTCCTGGCTGGTCGGTTGTCATTCACGACAGATATCAAGCGAGCGGTCGAGTTTGCTCCGTTGCAATTGATTGCCGTTGGAACGCCCTCTGATGAAGACGGGTCGGCAGATCTTCAGTACGTACTGGATGCGGCCCGCAACATCGGCAAGTACATGAATGATTACAAGGTCGTTGTTGATAAAAGCACTGTTCCGGTAGGCACCGCTGCCAAGGTGCACGCCGTGATTCTTGCGGAGCTGGCGCAGCGTGCTCTGGATATCGACTATAGCGTAGTGTCAAACCCTGAGTTCCTGAAGGAAGGGGTTGCAATAGAAGACTTTATGCGTCCCGACCGCATCATTATCGGTTCCAGCGACCAGAACGCCATTAATGTCATGCGCTCGCTCTATGCTCCTTTCCTGCGCAAGCATGACCGGCTTTTGGTTATGGATACGCGATCCGCCGAACTGACAAAGTATGCAGCCAATGCCATGCTTGCAACGCGAATATCGTTCATGAACGAACTGGCGTTGCTGTCGGAAAAACTGGGTACCGATATCGAGCAGATCCGGCAAGGAATAGGATCTGATACGCGTATTGGATGGCATTTTCTTTATCCCGGCTGCGGGTACGGCGGCTCGTGTTTTCCCAAGGACATTCAGGCGCTTCTGCGTACGGCCGATGGGGTGGGAGCCGACCTGAAGGTATTGGCATCGGTCGAGAAGGCCAATGAACGGCAGAAATCGGTCTTGGTAGATAAGGTCGTAGATCGTTTCGGTACGGATTTGTCTGGCAAGAAGTTTGCACTGTGGGGGCTCGCTTTCAAGCCCAATACCGACGACATGCGCGAAGCGCCGAGCCGAGTGATCATCACCGCGCTTTTAAAGCTGGGGGCTTGCGTCGTTGCTTACGATCCGGTGGCTATCGACGAGGCTAAGCGCATTTTCGGCACTAGTCGCGACGGACTTTCCTATGTAGAGCATCCCATGGCTGCGCTTGATGATGCCGATGCCTTGATCATTGTGACCGAGTGGAAGGAATTCAGAAGCCCGGACTTTCAAACCATCAAGGCCAAATTGAAGGCGCCAATCATATTCGACGGCCGAAATATATTCGACTTGCAGGATGCTGGCCTTAAAGGGATCGAGTATTTCGGCATTGGCAGGATGGCGGTTGCAACTGAAAGAATTTTTGAAGGTGTCGAGTAATGTTGAAAATTGCCCTGGTTGGTTGCGGTCGTATCTCCAAGCGTCATGCCGAATTATTAGGCAACAAGCAAATTGATGGTGCGCAGCTCGTTGCCGTTTGCGATGTTGTCGAGGAGCGGGCGGCAAGTACTGCCGAACAGTACGACGTCCCCGGCTTTGTCGATATGCACCGGATGATGCGAGAAGTCGACATCGATATTGTGGTGGTTCTTACTGAAAGCGGTCACCACGCAAGG
>DATJCP010000335.1:0-4410 GCA_035514715.1 Candidimonas sp. | reverse complement strand
GGTCCTGTCGCCGCATCTGGGCGTGTTGCTGCTATCGCTGGCAACAGTATGGAGCTATGCGCCCTTACCCGACGGCTACACATTGGCGCACTACGCCGCCGTGTTCCAGGAATCGCAAGGCATGATAAGCAACACCTTGCTTTACTGCGGCCTTGCCGCCGGCATAGACGTCATCCTGGGCACAGCCATCGCTTACCTGATGCTGCGCACCAAGTTGCCGGGCCGCCAGTGGCTGGACTGGATCTCGTCGGCTGCGCTGGCTGTGCCTGGCATCGTGCTGGCCATCGGCTTCATGCGTACGTTTCGCAACGTCGATATCCCCGGCACCGAAATCGGCCTGACCTCGACCTGGGTGCTCATCATGATCGCCTACTCGGTGCGCCGCCTGCCCTATGCCCTGCGGTCCTGCGTTGCAGCGCTGCAGCAAATCAACCTATCGCTGGAAGAGGCAGCTGCATCTGTAGGCGCCAACCGGATCAGCACCATACGCCGCGTGGTTATCCCCCTGATGGCCGGCGGCATGCTGGCGGGCTTCGTAACCAGCTTCGTTACCGCGGCCGTCGAACTCTCGGCTACCATTATGCTGGTTACCCGGGATAGCGACGCCCCCATGAGCTACGGTATCTATCTATATATGCAAAGCGCCTCCGGGCGCGGACCAGGCGCGGCGCTAGGCGTACTGGCTGTAATCGCCGTTGCTGTAGGCACCTATGTATCCCATATTATTGTCGAGCGCGCTTCGGCCCGCCAACGTCCCTCCCGGGCTAGCCAGGAAACAACATGAAAAAAGTCAGTGTCGAGTGTCGCAACATCAGGCTCTCCTACGGCAAAACGGAAGTCCTGAAAGACATCAACCTTCTTATCGAACCAGGTGAGTTCTTCGCCCTGTTAGGACCATCGGGGTCGGGGAAATCAACGCTGTTGCGCTTGATTGCGGGCTTCAACCAGCAAAACTCCGGCCAATTGTTTGTCGATGGGCAAGACATCAGCGGCGTACCGCCGCACAAGCGCAATATCGGCATGGTGTTTCAAAGCTATGCGCTGTGGCCACACATGACAGTCTGGGACAACGTGGCATTTGGGCTGGTCGAACGCAAAGTGCGCAGCGCCGAAATCAAGTCCAGGGTGGGCGCGGCGCTTGAGTTGGTAGGCCTATCGCAATATGCCAAACGGCGGCCCAACGAACTTTCCGGCGGACAGCAGCAACGCGTCGCATTGGCGCGCACCATTGTCATCGAACCGCAAGTGCTGCTGCTGGACGAACCCCTATCCAATCTGGACAAGAACCTACGGGTGCAAATGCGCCAGGAACTACTTTCGTTGCAGCGCCGTCTTGGCATCACCACCATCTTCGTGACTCACGACCAGGAAGAAGCCATGACCACGGCCGACCGCATGGCCGTAATGGACCTGGGAGTGGTGCAACAGGTGGGCAGCCCATCGAATCTGTTCGACTTTCCTTGCAACCGCTTCGTGGCCAATTTCGTCGGCACCATGAACGTGCTGGAGGGCGACGTCAAAGCACGCAGCAGCCAAAGCATTACCCTCAGCGTGGATGGTGTCGGCGACCTGACCCTGCCGGTACTGGCCGACGCACCCAACAGCCCACGCCTTGCTGCCAGTTTCCGACCTCATAGCGTCCAGATGGAAAGCGCCGGCGGCCGTGGGGACAGCCGTTTCATCTGGCTTCCCGGCATCATCGAACGTAGCGAGTTTCTTGGCGAATTCACACGCTACGAAGTACGCATCGGAGAACAACGCGTCACAGCCGATCAATCCCATTACGCCGGCCTGAGCCTGTACAGTCCCGGTGCGCCCGTATCGATAGGGCTGGAACCTGCCCAGATACGACTGCTTTCCGCCTGACCCGCAAGCGGATCCATGGAGATATATCAGATACGAGCCTTTGTTACGGTAGCGCGGATGGGCAACCTGACCCGCGCAGCCGAAGCCTTGAGCCTGACGCAACCCGCAGTCACCGCACAGATAAAAGCCCTGGAGCAAAGCCTGGGGGTCGCCTTGTTCGAGCGCAGCGCCGGAAAATTCGCCCTGGCCAAAGCCGGTGAAACCTTGCTGCCCACAGCAGAAGCCGTACTGACGCTAGGCACTCAGCTCAAATCCGAAGCCATCAAGCTGCAAGGCGAACTGCATGGCTTGGTGGAGCTGGGCATACCCAGCGAACAGGTCGACTTTCTGCGCCTGGGCGAACTGGCCAGCAGCGTCACAAAAAGCCTGCCTCTGATCGAACTTCAAACGCGGGTGCTGCCTAGCACTCAACTGGTAGAATATGTCAGCACAGGCCGCCTGTCGGCAGCACTGACGATTGCGGCATACCAACCGCGCGACGTGCAATGGATGCCTTTGCGCAAAATTGCCTACCGCATTGTGCTGCCCAATGCGATGGCCGAGCAACTGAAACTGGGCGGGTGGCCCGAACTGGCAGCCCTGCCCTGGCTTGACGGCCCGCACGGCAGCCACATACATCTGCTTCTACGCGAGCTGTTCGAGCGGCACGGCTTAAGCCCCCGAGTCGTCATGAACAGCGCCGATCAGGCCAATATGGACGCCTTGGTTAGGGCAGGTGCTGGTTGCGCGCTATTGCGCGAAGAACTCGCGCTAGCCGGCGCCAAGCGTCATGACTTTGTCATTTGGGGCCGCGCCAACATCGAAGCAAGCCTGGGGTTCATTACGTCCGTCGAAAGCGCCGGACAGCCCATACTTGTAGCCCTGGTCTCGATGTTGCAAGAGATCTGGAACATTGATAATTTAATGGAAAAAATCGTTGCATGAGCATGACTCACTTCTGGCTGATCCGGCACGGGGAAACCCAATGGAACGCCAATAAACGCCTTCAGGGATGGCTGGATATCCCCTTAAGCCCCGTTGGTATCAAGCAGGCTGAACAACTAGGCGACTACCTACACTCGCCCTCGTTCGATATTCGTGTGGATGCCGTGGTCAGCAGCGACTTGAGCCGAGCCTTTGAAACCGCCCGCATCGCCGCCAGCCACTTCGGGCATGACATCGAACCCAACCCCGGCTTGCGCGAGCGCTGCTATGGGATATACCAGGGACAAGACTGGGCTTCACTCAACATTATGCTGGCAGATAGCCAGGGCGTAAATTTTCGCGACCCGAAGCAGGATATTGAAGAAGGCGAGGCTCTGCATAGCTTTGAGCATCGGGTCATAAGCACTTTCGAGGACTTGGCCAAGCGCCATCAAGGCCAGAATATTTTGGCGTTTTCGCATGGCGGCGTAATTGACATTGCATGGCGCAAAGCCTCGCAACTGTCGCTGGACGCGAAACGGGGCGGACCTATACTGAATGCCAGCATCAATCAGTTTTCAATTGATGAGAACGGCGGCTGGAACATGGTGGCCTGGGGACAGGTCGAGCACCTGGAAACGTCTGCCCTGGACGACATTCTTTAGCAATGGCCAAGAAAGGAAAACAAGGCGCACTGGCCTGCCCTTGCGGCGGGATGGTTCCGGGCACCGGGTACGCAGCCTGCTGCCAGCCTTATATCGATGGCTTTGCTGCAGCACCGACGGCGGAGCATCTGATGCGTTCGCGTTATACCGCGTATGCGATAGGGAATGCTGGCTATGTACTGTCTACTTGGCATGTCAGTACGCGTCCATCCGAGCTTGTGCTGGAGGCTGCCGGGACGCCTCATGCGACGCGCTGGCTGGGGTTGACGGTACATAGTTCTGTGCAGTTGTCTGATGATCGGGCGCAGGTGATGTTTACCGCCAGATATCGGGAAGGCGGGCGGGCGCATAGGCTAAGGGAGCATAGCCGGTTTGTGCTGGAAGACGGGTGTTGGTTTTATGTGGACGGCCAGGTGGATTCTGAAGAGCCATCTTAGGTTGCCCTGATATCCTCTTAACACGCCGCAGGTGCTTCGCTTGCTGCCTTGACTTCTCTTAAACACGCCACTGGTGTGGTGATGGGAATATGGGCTTCTCGTGGCCTTATTCGGCGCCCTGCGCGCCGAACAGCGTGGCCCCGCTCATCCGCCCGTTCGGGCTCCTTTCGCGTGCGGCCCGCTGGGGCCCCGAAAGTCGCCCATATCCCCATCACCACACCAGCCGCTACATTATGTGTATTGGCAAGGTCGCTGGCACGGGCTGGGTGCTTGGCCTTTTTACGTAAGCTATGGCTGATTCAGAAGAACTCATGTGCTCGTCCTGCGCGCCCCGCCAGCCGGGGCTGCTCGGACATAGGGGCAGGTATGAGCAACGGTCGTTGCATCTTGGGCGTTGTGGTGGGTATTGCGAAGGTCGCGGTATACGATGTCGCATATCGTCGCGTTGGCCATCGTAACGGGACCAGCCAATATCGGCCCAGTTATCGCCAACACCACGCTAAAAGGCCAAGCACCTAGCCGGTGCCAGCGACATGCCT
>DATJCP010000334.1:0-2239 GCA_035514715.1 Candidimonas sp. | reverse complement strand
ACAAAAATTCTGACACTCCCGGCGTCTATTACTGCCCTGACTTCTCTTAAACACGCCACTGGTGCAGGCAAGGTCGCTGGCACGGGTCAATAGCGGCCTAGTTATCGCCAACGCCACGCGAAAAGGCCAAGCACTCTGGCCGTGCCAGCGGCATGTCAAGCCTACCTATTGCAGCGTGGCAGGTCCTGGGAGACGGTGTTGCAGCGACTTTCGGGGCCGAGCGGGCCGCAGGCGAAAGGAGCCCGAACGGGCGGATGAGCCGGGCCACGCGTGTTCGGCGCCGAAGGGCGACGAACCAGGCAACGAGGAGCGCAACACCGTCTCCCAGGACCTGACGCGCGGATTAAAAAGGGATACCCGAGGCCAATGACAATGACGTACGAATCAAGAAAAGCTAACGCCCCCTGGCAAGCAACAAATCCTCCGGCGTATTGATATTGAAAAACGCATCACCCACGTCATCAAACAAAACCGGAACTGCCCCATTCTGCCGCTGCCAGAACTGCACCTTGCGCTCGCCTGCCAGCAGAAAATCATACAGACTGTCCACTAAACTGCTATGCACCACCATGCACAAAGGATGCACACCTGCGGCCGTGCTGGCATAAGCAATATGTGGCCCTGTAACGCTGACCGCGCCACACAAACGGTCGATCAAATCGACTGGCGCGCTAGGCACATCCACAGGCAACACAACCAGCCAAGGGGTGGCAACACATCTAAGCGCACTGGCGATACCCGCCAACGGCCCGGAATACGAACCTAGCGCCTCGTCATCAGGGACAACGACGCCATACTCCGCATACGCATCAAGACTCGTATTCGCGCTGACCAGCACCTTATCTGCATAAGGCGCCAAATGCCGCCGAGCATGCTCGACTAAAGGCATGCCATCCAATTCCAGCAAGCCTTTTTCCAATGCAGGCGCAGACCATGCTGCATCGCCTGATTGCGACGCCAGCAAACCCGCTGCGGCTCCATGACCTGCAGCATTTACATGGCCACTTGCAGCCGCTTGCATGCGCCTGCCCTGACCTCCGGCCAGGATCAGGCCCGTCAATAATTCCCGGGCGATCATCCGCCTATGTAGCTCATTTCGATTTTCGGCAAATCTATGGTTTCACGGCCGCGTATTTCTGAGTAATGATCATTGCGCTTGGACCATATCCCGGCAAATAAACCGGCGATGTCCTGGTCGCTTCCGCCGCTACGAACCAACGAGCGCAAATCGTGGCCCTCTGATGCAAACAGGCACAAGAACAGCTTGCCCTCCGGCGATAGCCGGGCGCGGGTACAGTCACCACAGAAGGGCTGCGAAACGCTGGTGATAAGGCCGATCTCACCGGCATTATCAGCATAGCGCCAACGATTGGCCACTTCACCGCGATAACCGGCCTGCACGGCTTCCAGTGGGAACTCGGCAGCAATGCGCTGAAGGATTTCGGCGCCTGTCAGGACTTCCTGAAGATTCCATCCGTTAGTGCTGCCGACATCCATGAACTCGATGAACCGCAGAATATGACCCGAATTCCTGAAATGCCGTGCCATGGGCACGATTTGCCCATCGTTCAAGCCCTTGCGCACCACCATGTTGACTTTGACTGGCGCCAGCCCCACACGCGCAGCTTCATCTATCCCTTCCAGCACTTGCTTAACGCTGACCTGGCTATCGCTCATGCGCTCGAACATGGAGTCATCCAGCGCATCCAGGCTGACCGTCACGCGGTTCAGCCCTGCGTCCTTCAGCGACTGGGCCTTCCTTGCAAGCAAAGTGCCGTTAGTCGTTAACGTGACATCCAGCGGCTTGCCCTCAAGCGTGCGCAGTTGGACCAGCATTTCGATAAGGATTTCTATATTTTTACGCAGTAGCGGCTCGCCGCCTGTCAGACGAATTTTCCGCACGCCCAGGCCCACGGCAATGCGAGCAATACGCGTAATTTCTTCGAAGCTAAGCAAAGCACTATGCGGCATGAAGGTATAGCCGCTATCGAACACTTCGCGCGGCATGCAATACGTGCACCGGAAATTACAGCGGTCGGTGACTGAAATACGCAAATCGTGCAAAGGCCGACGCCGGGCGTCCAGCATGGCCTCTCCCGGTTCGGGCAAAACAGCTGACGGCACGACAAGCCGAGGATCCGCATGAAAAATAACTTTACTCATATCTTGATCATAAACTCTCTGCGAGCGCTCGACATGGACTTCGCCACCGCCGAGCCAAACGCTTCATTAAGTGTCT
>DATJCP010000333.1:0-2516 GCA_035514715.1 Candidimonas sp. | reverse complement strand
GTTCGACACGGAACATGCCGAACGGCCGGATGAATTTTGGAACTATGATCTTGCGCGCGGATTTACGATAAAGCCGGGCAAGCAGCTGATCGAGGCTTTGCAAAAAACTACCCAGCCCGACCGATCGGGCAAGTTGTATTCGTTCTCGTGCTACCGGGCAACGGAATATGTCCTGTTGCTGAGCATTGCGCAAGAATTGGCGGATTCCAACCCGCCAGTCTTGGCGCAGCTGCAGCAGCAATGGGAAACGCGGGCCATTATGTCGGGGCAGTTTCACGATGTATTCCTGCATGAATACGGCTCCATGGCCGAACCCTTGCCGCCTAAATACTATGTGCCGGGCGATCGTTTGTGGTTTCGCAATCCCGACGAGCACTCTTCCAATGTTGAAGGCTATGAAGGCTCTTGGGTGTTTTATCTGGGTGACGGGCTTTTTACCAACTTCTGGAAGCGCGACCAGCCTTTCACTTTGCGCACCAAGTGCGTGGAACTATTCCACTGGCGCAACGGTACGTATCGCAACGGTGACGGCAAGCTGCTGGTGGATGACGATGTGGTCGATGAGCGCGTGGCGCAGTCCCTGCAAGACGAGGCCGAAGTTGACCGCATCGTGGACCTTATGCTGCGTTTGCGCGATCCCGGTGGTGTGTATCGCGACGGGGGGTGCGTAGACACCACGCGCGAGTGCGCGCGGCGGGTACGTCCAGGATCGTGCGAACTGGTTTTTCCAGGCTAGTTTATCGCTTATAAGAAATGGTCAAGCAGCCGGCGGCTGGTTTTGTCCAGCGCGGGCACATCGCGTATCAGGTATTGCACGCCATGGGCATCGGCGATAAGCAGTGTGGTGGCGGAAAGCCGGCGAATATCTTCTTCCGCTTTCAATAGCAGCACCGTAGCGCCTTTGTCCGTCTCTACTTGCCAGCGGCTGGGTGTGGCGAAGCTGGAAACATGCCGGATGCGATGTATCTCCGGCATGAATTCGCGGCTGGCCAGCTCATCTTCCAGAAGGCGGCGGGTGTCTTGCGGCAGGTCGGCCAGGCTGTCGATCCAGACCAGTTCGGCGCCATCGGCGCCCACCAGCGCTATGCCTTGATCCGGCGCTGAAATAGGAAAGCTGCGCACAGGTGCGATGGAGTCGTACACGCGGTCGTCTATGCCCAGCACCAGGCGCCCGAACGGGTCGCGGCTAAGGCGGAAATCATAAATAGTCATGGGTTTACTGCCTGCATCATGCTATGCCTTGTTCTGCGTCTTCGTCCCAGCCGTCGCTGCTGGAATCGACTTCTGCCTGGGCAGCCTGGGCTTGGTGAAGACGGAAGTAATGGCCGTTGCGGGCCATCAGGTCGTCGTGCTTGCCTACTTCGACGATTTCTCCTTTATCCAGCACCACCAGGCGGTCGGCCTGACGCAGTGTGCTTAGACGGTGGGCGATGGAAATGGTCGTGCGGCCGCGCACCAGGTTGTCCAGCGCTTTCTGGATCTCTTTTTCGGTGGCGGTATCGACTGATGAGGTGGCCTCGTCCAGAATCAGTATGGGCGGGTCGATGAGCAGTGCCCGTGCAATCGAAATACGCTGGCGTTCGCCGCCCGAAAGTGCCTGGCCGCGTTCACCGACCAGGGAGTCGTAACCATGCGGCAGGCGCAGGATGAATTCGTGGGCGTTGGCGGCCCGCGCTGCAGCAATGATTTCCTGGCGGCTGGCTTCAGGCTTGCCGTAGGCGATGTTTTCGGCGATGGTCCCAAAAAACAGGAAAGGCTCTTGCAGCACCAGGCCGATATGGCGCCGGTATTCAGAAATGGGCAGTGAGCGGACATCGACGCCATCCAGGCGTATCGCTCCATGAGATACATCGTAGAAACGGCAGATCAGATTGACCAGTGTGCTTTTGCCCGATCCGCTATGGCCCACCAGACCTATCATTTCGCCCGGCGCGATATCCAGGTCTATACCGCGTATGACGGCGCGATTGCCATAGCGGAAGCCGACGTTGCGCAGTTCTATGCGCCCCTTTACCTGCTCGATATGTACGGGTTTGGCAGGTTCCGGGACGCTGGATACGTGGTCTAGAATGTCGAAGATGCGTTTGGCGCCTGCCGCTGCTTTTTGTGTGAACGACACGATGCGGCTCATGGAGTCGAGCCGGATATAGAAGCGGCTGATGTAGGTCAGAAAGGCGGTCAGTACCCCAACGGTAATCTCGTTATCTGAAACCAGCCAAATGCCGAAGCCCCACACGACCAGCAATCCGATTTCAGTCAGCAGCGTTACGGTGGGTGAAAACAGCGACCATATCCGGTTGACTCGGTCGTTGACCATCAGATTGCGGTTGTTGGCCTCACGAAAGCGCGCCACTTCGCGCTTTTCCTGGGCAAAAGCCTTGACGACGCGTATGCCGGGTATGGTGTCGGCCAGCACGTTGGTGATTTCCGACCAGATGCGGTCGACTTTCTCGAAGCCATGGCGCAGGCGGTCACGCACCAGATGAATCAGCCAAGCGATGAAGGGCAGGGGAATC
>DATJCP010000332.1:0-7212 GCA_035514715.1 Candidimonas sp. | reverse complement strand
AATGTGCAAATATTTTGATGGAAATAAGTTTTTTACACAACTACACTCATAAAGTGCCTAGCTGCACAACAACTAAAAAAGATAACGGAGACAATGAATGAATAAATTTACTTTGTCACTGGCTGCCAGCCTGTGTATGGGTCTGGTTGGCACAGCGCAGGCCAAGGCACCGCCGGTGAAAATCGGCGTGCTCACCGATATGTCGGGTACCTATGCGTCTATGGGCGGGCCTGGTTCTGTGGCCGCCGCCCAGTTGGCGATCGACGATTGCTTGGCTGCCGAGTGCAAAGGTATGGATATTTCCCTGGTGTCGGCCGATAACCAGAACAAGGCCGATGTGGGTGCGGCCAAGGCTCGTGAATGGTTTGACCGCGATGGCGTCAGTGCTATTGCCGACCTGACTAATTCCGCCGTTGCGCTTGCGGTGCAGGGCATTGCCAAAGAAAAGAATAAAGTGGTGATGTTCTCGGGGCCTGCTACGACTGGGCTAACCAACGATAACTGTTCGCCTGTCGGTTTCCACTGGATGTTCGACGTCTACTCTCAGTCGGTAGGCGGTGTGAAGGCCATGATCGACAAGGGCGGCAAGTCATGGTTTTTCGTGACGGTAGATTACGCGTTTGGGCATTCTCTGCAAAAGGGTGCCGAAGACATGGTCAAGGAGTTGGGCGGGACCGTAGTCGGGTCGGTGCTGCATCCTTTGAATGTGCCTGATTTTGCGTCATATCTGCTTCAGGCCCAAAGCTCCAAGGCCCAGGTGGTCGCGCTGGCGAATGGCGGCGCCGACGTGGTCAACGCCATCAAGCAGGCGCGTGAATTCGGCATTGTGGCGGGCGGCCAGCGCCTGGCATCCTTGCTGATTTTCCTGTCCGACTTGCGTGCCCTGGGGCTGCAGAATGCGCAAGGCCTGACTTATGTCGACGGTTTCTACTGGGACTTCGATGACGGTACACGTGCCTGGTCCGATAAGTTCGCCAAGGCATTCAAAGACCAGAAACCCACGATGACCCATGCTGGGGTGTATTCCAGTGTTCGCCATTATTTGAAAGCGGCGGCAGCTACCCAGTCCACGCAGGGCGATGTCGTGGCAGCCAAGATGCGCGAGATCCCCATCAAGGACCCCATCATGCATAACGCTTCCATACGTCCTGATGGCCGGGTGATTCACGATATGTATTTGTACGAGGTAAAGACCCCGGCCGAATCCAAGGGCGAATGGGATTTATCCAAGCTGGTGGCGACGATTCCCGCGGCAGACGCATTCCAGCCGCTGTCCAAATCCACATGTCCTTTAGTTAAGAAAAGCTGATTTATTTCGCATCATGAATGCGCCAAGGAGACCTTAATGAGTGCAGTTCCCCGTATTCCACTGCTGATCGGCGGTGAGCTTGTGCAGTCCAAGACCACAGAGTGGCGTGATGTCGTTAATCCTGCTACCCAGGAAGTCGTGGCACAGGTGCCGTTTGCAACCAAGGAAGAGCTGGATTTGGCGGTGGCTAACTCCAAAGAGGCCTTCAAGACCTGGCGCAACACTAGCCAGGGCGCACGCATGCGAGTGATGCTTAATCTGCAAAAACTGGTGCGCGACAATACCGCTGCTCTGGCGAAATCCATTTCGCTGGAGCACGGTAAAACCCTGCCGGATGCCGAAGGCGAAGTCGGGCGTGGGCTGGAAGTCATCGAACATGCTTGCTCGATTGCTTCTTTGCAACTGGGTGAATATGCGGAAAATGCCGCCAGCGGGATCGATGTCTACACCTTGATCCAGCCGTTGGGTGTGGTGGCCGGTATTACCGCGTTCAACTTCCCTATCATGCTGCCTTGTTTCATGTTCCCTATTGCCGTCGCAGCAGGCAATACCTTTATCTTGAAACCGTCCGAGCAAGACCCAAGCTCGTCGCTGATGTTGGCCAGGCTGGCTCTTGAGGCAGGCTTGCCCCCCGGCGTATTGAATGTGGTGCATGGCGGCCCGGATATTGCCAATGCCTTGTGCGACCATCCCGATATCAAGGCGATTTCTTTTATCGGTTCCACCCACGTAGGAAGCGAAATCTACAATCGCGCCTCCAAGGCTGGAAAGCGCTGCCAGGCCATGATGGGCGCCAAGAACCATTGTGTCATTCTGCCCGATGCCGACCGCGAAGTCGCTCTGAATCAATTGGTGGGAGCCGCTTTTGGCGCGGCAGGCCAGCGCTGCATGGCAACCTCGGTTGCCGTCATGGTGGGCGAAGCCCGCAATTGGTTGCCTGATTTCGTTGAACGCGCCAAAAAGCTTAAGGTCAGTGTAGGTTCGGATCGGGATGCCGATCTGGGGCCGTTGGTGTCGCCCAATGCCAAGAAGCGGGTCGAGGGTTTGATCCAGAAAGGGGTGGACGAGGGTGCGGAACTGCTGCTCGATGGGCGTAACCTAACCGTTAAAGGCTACGAAAAAGGCAATTTTGTAGGGCCTACCATTTTCAATGGCGTAAAACCCAATATGGCCATCTACCGCGAAGAAGTTTTCGGGCCGGTGCTGTGCGTAGTTGGTGTCGATACTCTTGAAGAAGCCGTTGAGTTCGTCAATCGCAATCCCAATGGTAACGGCGTGGCGGTGTTTACCCAGGATGGCGGCTCCGCGCGCTACTTCCAGAATAATATCGATGTGGGCCAGATAGGCATCAATATTCCTATTCCTGTGCCTGTCGCCTGGTTCAGCTTCACCGGTTCTCGCGCGTCGAAAATGGGCGACTCAGGCCCTAACGGCAAACAGGCGGTCAATTTCTGGACTCAAACCAAAACGATTACGGCTCGCTGGTCGGCACATGCTTCCGGGGTAAATACCACTATCTCTATGAAGTAAGCTTATAACCATAAAGAATATATTTACATTTCTTTATTACATATAATAGCCCTTCCTAAAGGGCTATTTTTATGAATCTTCAGCAATTCCGATTCGTCCGTGAAACCATCCGGCGCAATTTCAATTTGACCGAGGCCGCCCGCACGCTCTACACCTCACAGCCGGGCGTGTCCAAAGCGATTATCGAATTCGAGGACGAACTGGGCCTCAAGATTTTCGAGCGGCATGGCAAGCGCATCAAGGGGCTGACCAAGCCGGGCCATGTTGTCGCCCAGGTCATAGAGCGCATCATGCGTGAAGTGGATAACCTGAAAAAGGTCAGCGACGAATTCGCACGGCGCGACGAAGGCGGTCTGGTCATTGCATGTACCCACGCCCAAGCTCGCTATATATTGCCCAAAGTCATCCCGGCTTTTCGAGAGCGGTTCCCCAAGGTCAGGGTGTCGCTGGCGGAAGGCAGCCCGCCCAATCTTGCCAAAATGGTGCTCCACGAGCAGGCTGATATCGCCATTGCAACCGAAACGCTGGCGCATACCCCCGGTTTGGCCGCGTTGCCGGTCTATTCCTGGGAGCACACCATTGTGGTGCGCCCCGATCATCCGCTGGCTGAGCTGACATCCAGCCAGGCTAAGGTCATTTCCCTGGAACAGTTGGCGCAATACCCCATCGTTACCTACGATCATGCTTTTTCTGGCCGGGGCACAATTGACGCCGTGTTCGCGGCCCACGATATCAAGCCCGATATCGTGCTTGAGGCCATCGATGCTGACGTGATCAAAACCTACGTCGATGTCGGCCTGGGTATAGGGATTATTGCGGGTATGGCTTTTGATCCGCGCCGCGACAAGGGCTTGGTCGGGTTGCCGGCAGGGCATTTGTTTGGCACTCATGTAACCCGCGTAGCGGTCAAGTCAGGGATGTTCCTGCGGGATTATGTCTATGTGCTGCTTGAAATGCTGTCTCCCAGCCTGACACGCGAAGTGGTGCAGGACGCCATAGAAAACAGTCCTAAGATAGATTGATCTGGTTTTCAGGAGGCAAGGCGGGCCATTTCGGCCTTGCTTTCCTTGGCGTTCAAAAAATAGCTGCGCTTTGGAATGAATTCCTACAAAATCACATACAAGATTTGTTGACATTGATAATAAGAATGATTATCGTTACGGAACTAATTCATCTGGAGCCGTTATGTCTGAACTTGTCAGTGCAGTCGTTGTAGGGGCCGATCGTCTGGGCAACATTCCCGACCTGCTTAAGGGGCACAATATCGCCATCAGGCAGCACATCAGCGGCCGTGATCCTTCGCATCAGAAAAAAACCTTGCAATTGCCCTCAGGCACGCAGCTGTTGATATTGCTGACCGACTTCCTGGGGCACAATGTAATGAAGACGTTTCGGGCGGCTGCCCAGCGTTCAGGGATACGGGTCCTGGCGTGCCGACGCTCGGTATGCAGCATGAAGCAAGCCTTGAACCAGTGCGGCTACTGTGAGGCCTGCCCGATGGATAAAAGCAATAGCGAAAAGCCTGTGCGTTTTGTGGCACAGGCTTCAAAGGGGCATGCTGGGAGCGGCAGGGCCAGGCTGAATTAGCCCCGAGTATTTATTGGCTAGTTAGTTGGTGGCTGCCAATGCATCAGGGGCATTGTTGGCAGCCAGGCGCCGGGCGCCGTTGTAGCGCTTTTTCCAGTAGGCAATGTCCATGTTTTCTACGCGGACAACCGAGCCGGATCTGGGGGCGTGGACGAATTTTTTGTCGCCCAGGTAAATACCTACATGCGAATAGCGGTGACCACGGGTATTAAAGAATACCAGGTCGCCCTTTTTCAGTTCGCTGACTTTTACTGCTTTACCTTCGCGTGCCATTTCGGCTGAGCTGCGCGGCAGCTTCAGGCCCAGGGATTTTTCAGCAGCGTAGCTGACCAAGCCGCTGCAATCGAAGCCGGTATTGGGGGTTTCGCCACCAAAACGATATTTGATACCCAAGAAGTTCAACGCCGTAGCGGCTAAAGCTTTGGTGGTTTTGGGGGCGCTGTTGGTGGGGTATTCTGAGGCTGCCAGGTAAGCACCTAGCGGATCGGAGCGGGTATGGGATAGGTAGGAATCGCGTACTGGATTGTTAGAGCTGGATTGTGCGTGCTGGTTTTGTGCTGTATTGGCGCAACCTGCAAGTACTACAGTTGTAACAAGAATAACGCCTTTGATGCTACGCCAGAGATTTTGGTGATTCAGGTACGGGGACAGGCGGGATAGTAGTTGTGGCGGCATGGTCGTTTTTCGTTTTCGCGTACAAAGCTCACCACACAAATGTTTCGATCTTGTATCAATTTATTGGTAATCGATCACATTTTGCGGTAACACACCCCTAAAAAGAGGGAGCTTTATGCATATTTCATTAGAATAAGGGGACGAGTTTAACGAATGATGAATAATTGGTAAAGCCTTATTTTTCAACATTTTGACTTTACTCAAGGCATAGCCCGGGCTAGTCTATGGGGGATTTTTAAAGAGCAGCCGTTTTGGTTGTGGTGTATTGTTTCAAATTAAAGGATTTTTCCATGAAGACCAAACCCATTTTAAGTATTGCCGATGTGAAAACCATTCTTGATGCGGCCCAGGCGTTTGCCGTCCAGCATCAATGGGCGGTGAGCATTTCAGTCGTTGACGACGGCGGGCATTTGTTGGGTTTGGTGCGCTTGGACGGTGCAGCCCCCATCTCCGCGCAAATTTCGCCTGCCAAAGCCCGTACCGCGGCATTGGGGCAGCGTGAGTCCAAGTCTTATGAAGATGTCATCAACCAAGGCCGTTATGCATTTCTGTCGGTACCTGGCCTTGATGGCATGCTTGAAGGGGGCGTGCCTATCGTGGTCGGCTCGACAGTAGTTGGGGCGGTAGGGGTTTCCGGTGTCAAGTCCAGCGAAGACGTTGAAATCGCCCGTGCCGGGATCGCCGCTTTGGCACTATGAGCCCTAGCCCGAATTCCGAAGTGGCAGGTCCAGCCAGCGATAAGGCCTTGACGTTTGCTTTTCAAGACGCGGTAAACCCCGGCGTCACTAAGCGCGAGGTCTGGGCATGGGCCATGTATGACTTTGCCAATTCGGGCTACACCACGGTTGTACTGACTACTGTATTCAGCGCCTACTTTGTGGGCGTTGTCGCCGCAGGCAAATCATGGGGTACGCTGGCTTTTACCGCGGCCTTGTCTTTTTCCTATTTGATGGTCATGCTCAGCATGCCTACACTGGGCGCACGCGCGGACGCCAGAGCCGGCAAGCGCCGGCTCCTGTTTACCAGCACGGTAGGCTGCGTAGCCGCCACGTTCCTGCTGGCTTTTACTGGCCCAGGTGATATTGCCTGGGGCTTGTTGATTATCGCGCTGTCCAATTACTGCTATTGCGTGGGCGAGTCCATTGTGGCTGCGTTTCTGCCGGAAATTGCCCGCCCTAATGCGCTGGGCCGCGTGTCCGGCTGGGGCTGGAGCTTCGGATATTTTGGCGGCATGCTTACATTGGGCATCTCATTGGCGCTGGTCTCCTGGGCCAGCGGAAACAATGAGCCGGCCAGTCAGTACGTTCCTTATGTCATGGTATTGACGGCTGTGATTTTTGCGATAGCCGCAATCCCGTCATTCTTGTTTTTGCGTGAGCGCACACCGCCCAGCCATGCTCCATCGCAAGGGGTGCTGGCAAGATTGCATGCGGCTTGGGCTGAAACCCGGCTTCATTTTGTAGATTTTCGGTTATTGCTGTTGTGTGGCACTTGTTATCACGCCGGCATTGCCGTAGTTATTACCTTGTCGGCCGTATATGCCACCGAGGCGATGGGCTTTACCATGGCCCAGACCATGATGCTGGTGTTTACGGTAAACATCGCCGCCGCCGCGGGGGCGTTTCTATTCGGCTATGTGCAGGACAAAATCGGCCACAAACTGGCCTTGTCAATTACGCTGGTGGGCTGGATTGTCATGATTTTGACTGCCTATGCTGCTGTCGAACTGTGGCTGTTCTGGCTGGCGGCGACCTTGGCAGGCCTGTGCATGGGAACCAGCCAGAGCGCCGGCCGCGCCATGGTGGGGGCGTTGGCTCCGCAAAAAAGGTTGGCCGAATTCTATTCTCTATGGACGTTTGCCACCCAGCTAGCCGCCGTCGTGGGGCCTTTGTGCTATGGCCTGGTGACCTGGGTCACCGACGGCAATCATCGCATGGCATTGTTGTTTACCGGCTTGTTCTTCGTTGCCGGTTTTGCGGTGCTGATGCGCCTTGATTTTGCAAGAGGGGCTTTAGCACGCAGCGCAGCGGCCAGCGATATTATGTAGGTATCAATCGCATTAAAAGCAGCGGTGCTTATGTTTTACCGGTGTATTGTCAGCCTTCAGTAAG
>DATJCP010000331.1:0-5060 GCA_035514715.1 Candidimonas sp. | reverse complement strand
CTTGCGGGCGCTTTACGAGTCGCCTTTGAAGGACAGGTTTCAAATCGTGGCCATCAACGAGCCGGCCGATCTGGCGACCATGACGTATCTGTCGCAGTTCGATTCCACACATGGCATTTTTCCTGGCAAGGCCGAGCAGGGTGTTGATTGCCTGCTCGTCAATGGTAAAGAGATCAAGGTCAGCCATGCCCGGACGCCTGAGGATGTTGACTGGAAAAGCCTGGATATCGATATTTTGCTGGAGTGCTCGGGCCAATACAGTAAGCGTGAAGATATTCAGCGTTTTATAGACGCCGGGTGCCCACGAGTACTCGTTTCCCAGCCAGGGAAAAGCGCCCAGGATGTCGACTTTACCGTTGTGTTTGGCATCAACGATGAAGGTCTGTCGGGGCAGGAGCGCATCGTTTCGAATGCTTCGTGCACGACGAACGCGATTGTGCCGGTGCTGTCGGTCTTGCACGAGGCCTATGGCATAGATCATGCATTCCTGACTACGCTGCACTCAGTCATGAATGACCAGCCGCTGATCGATGGCTACCACCATGCCGATCTGCGGCGAACCCGTTCGGCAATGCAGTCGATTGTTCCTGTCGCCACGGGGCTGGCCCAAGGGGTAGAGCGCTTGCTGCCTGAGTTGGCAGGCAAAGTCCAGGCCAAGGCCATACGCGTACCGATACTGAACGTGTCGGCGATTGATTTGATGGTCAAGCTGGGGCGCGATGTTACTTCGCAGGAACTGAATGCATTGTTGATCGAGGCAACCAACCGTTGCCCAGGCTTGCTGGCTTACTCCAACAACCCGCATGCCTCTATAGACTTCAATCACAATCCGCACTCGGCCATTATCGATGGCAGCCAGACCAGGACCAATGGCGATGGCTTCGCCAATGTCTTTGTCTGGTTCGATAATGAATGGGGTTTTGCCAACCGCATGTTGGATGTGGCCAACGTCTGGTCTGAACGCTTCTAGCGCCTGCGGCTCGCTTGTGGCCGAAGGCGTATAGTTGATGGTTGAGTTAAGTAAGGCATTCAATCATTCGATACTAGGAGCAAACAATGGCGGCTACCCGCATAGAAACTGATTCCATGGGCGAGGTTGCAGTTCCGGCGACGCGTTATTGGGGGGCGCAAACTCAGCGTTCGATTGAAAATTTCCCGATAGGTGTTTCGCGTTTCAAGTGGCAGCCACCGGTTATTACCGCCCTGGGTATCTTGAAGAAAGCTGCCGCTCAGGCCAATGCCGAACTGGGCGAGCTTCCTAGCGATGTGGCTGGATTGATCGTCAAGGCTGCTGACGAAGTCATAGACGGCAAGCTGAATGATGAATTCCCATTAGTTGTGTTTCAGACGGGGTCGGGTACCCAGTCGAACATGAATGCCAACGAGGTGATTGCCAATCGTGCTATAGAGCTGGCCGGCGGCAAGCTAGGCAGTAAGACGCCCGTGCATCCCAATGACCACGTCAATCGGGGCCAGTCTTCCAACGATACCTTTCCTACCGCCATGCACATTGCCGTGGCACAAGAATTAGAGCGCAAGTTGTTCCCGTCGGTAGGTAAACTGCGCAGTTCTTTGGCCGACAAGGCCGAACAGTTCGCTGATATAGTGAAAACGGGCCGCACGCATTTGCAGGATGCAACACCGATTACGCTGGGCCAGGAAATAGGCGGCTGGGTGGCGCAGATCGATTTTGCCCTGGATGGCTTGCAGGCGAATCTGCATGGTATCTATGACCTGGCGATAGGCGGTACAGCGGTAGGCACAGGATTGAATTCGCATCCGCATTTTGGCGATGTCGCGGCGGGCTATATTGCGCAAATTACCGGCTTGCCGTTCCGCTCAGCAGACAACAAATTCTTCGCTTTATCGGCGCATGATGCGCTGGTGAATGTGTCGGCTTCATTGCGTACGCTGGCTGGCGCGCTAATGAAAATGGCCAACGATGTACGCTGGCTGGCCAGCGGCCCGCGCTGCGGTATCGGAGAGTTGTTCATACCTGACAACGAACCGGGTTCGTCCATCATGCCAGGCAAGGTCAATCCCACTCAGTGTGAGGCCATGACCATGGTGTGCGTGCAGGTGTTTGGCAATGATGCGGCAACGGCGTTCGCCGGTACACAGGGTAATTTCCAGCTGAATGTTTACAAGCCGGTGATGGTTCACAATGTTCTGGAAAGCATTGCCTTGTTAAGCGATGCTTGCCTGGCGTTCAATGATCATTGCGCGGTGGGGATAGAGCCGAATCGTCAGCGTATTACCGAGAATCTTGAGAAGAATCTGATGCTGGTGACGGCGTTGAATCGTCATATCGGGTATGACAAGGCGGCGGCTATCGCTAAGAAAGCGCAGAAGGAGCAAACCACGTTACGGGAGGCGGCGCTGTCGTTGGGGTATGTGTCTGCGGAGCAGTACGATGCGTGGATTGTGCCTTTGGATATGACGCATTCTGGGTAACTGGCTTATTGTTCGATGCCTATATCTTCCTGACGCGCTGCAGGTTCGTTGCTTGCTGCCTTGGCCTCTTCTTAATACGCTGCTGGTGCGGTGATGGGGATATGGGCTCCTCGTGGCCCTGTTCGGCGCCCTGCGCGCCGAACCAGCTAGGCCCGCTCGTCCAGCCCGTTCGGGCTTTCCTTCGCGTCCGGCCTGCTGGAGGCCCCGAAAGTCGCCCATATCCCCATCACCGCACCAGCGGCTGCATTATGTGTGCAGACAAGGTCGCCGGCACGGGCTGGGTGCTTGGCCTTTTAGCGTCGGTCACAGCTAGTTCAAAAGAATTCTTATGCTCGTTCTGCGCGCCCCGCCAGCCGGGGCTGCTCGAACTTGGGGCCAGGTATCGGCGGCGGTCGCTGGGTCTCGGACGTGGCGGTGGGTATTGCCAGAGATCGCGGTATGCGATGTCGCATAAAAAGGCCAAGCACCCAACCCGTGCCAGCGATATGCCACTTCTACCTATTGCAGCGTGGCAGGTCCTGGGAGGCGGTGTTGCGGCGACTTTCGGGGCCGAGCGGGCCGCAGGCGAAGGTAAGCCCGAACGGGCTGGACGAGCCGGGCCACGCGTGTTCGGCGCCGAAGGGCGACGAACGAAGGCAACGAGGAGCGCAACACCGTCTCCCAGGACCTGACGCGCGGATTAAGAAGGGAATGCCGCGGCCAACGAGCTGACGCACGGATTAAAGATTAGTCCGCAGGCGGCACATACCCCTGTGCTTCAACATCCATGCCCTCGAACAAAAAGCTCTCCATCTGCTGCGCTAAATACTTGCGAGCGCGGGCATCGGCCAGATTCAAACGATTTTCATTGACCAGGCGCGTTTGCGTATCCATCCATTGCGCCCACGCCTCTTTCGAAACGCTTTGCCAAATCCGCACACCCAGATCGCCAGGGTACGGCGGATAATCCAGACCTTCGGCTTCGCGTTTAAGCTTTACACATTGAACCATACGTGCCATGACACTATTACCTTTAAAACGAGTTATCTAACCACCCCATTGTACCCAGGGATGGCCCGGATAGCCCCGCTCTTGCAAGTGCCGTGGCTTACAGCTTCTTGATAAATACCAAGCTATTGCGCGAACGGTTGTAATGCGCCTGGCGTTCCTTCGGAAGATCGGAAATGCCGCCTTGGACAAAGCCGCGCTTCATGAACCAGTGCGAGGTGCGCGTAGTCAGCACGAATAAGCGTTTGGCCCCCATGGCACGCGCCTTGGATTCAGCATGGCGCAACAGCATTTCGCCTTCGCCCGAACCCTGCCATTCAGGCTGCACGATCAGGCAGGCCATTTCGGCCATGTTTTCTTCAAGATAAGGAATCAGCGCCACGCAACCATAGATGACGCTATCGTGCTCCAGTACGGTAAATTTTTCCACATCCCGCTCAATGACAGAGCGTCCGCGCGGAACCAGGGTGCCGTCGGCTTCCAGCGGTTCGATAAGCTGGACTATGGCGCCCACATCGTCGACCACCGCCGGGCGCAAGTCATCCAGCGTGTCTTCCACCACCATGGTGCCAACCCCGTCGTGGGTGAAAATTTCCAGCAGCACGCTGCCATCCAGGGTATAGGGCACCAGATGCGCGCGGGCAACGCCGCGTTTTACGGCGCGCGAGGCGTGCGTCAGGAAAGAGGAGGTGTCTTCGTCCAGCGTGCCGCTTGCCAGCAGTCTGTCGGCGTCTTCGCGAGCCAGCTCTGTGTCGACCGAACCATCGTCATCGTGAACGGTTCTGTCCTGTGTCAGGAAAATGAGCTTTTCAGCGCGCAGGGCGACGGCGGCGCTGGTGGCGAGATCTTCCATGGCCAGATTGAAAGCGTCTCCGGTGGGCGAAAAACCCAGGGGCGAAAGCAGTACTATAGCGCCCTGGTGTATTACCATTTGGATAGCGTCGACATCCAGCTTGCGCACGGCGCCTGTATGTTTGTAGTCGACCCCGTCAATGATGCCCACCGGACGCGCTGTGACGAAATTGCCGGATATCACGCGAATTTGCGCATGCGACATAGGCGTGTTGGGTAAGCCCTGGCTGAAAGACGCTTCGATATCCAGGCGGATTTCGCCCGCGGCTTCCTTGGCGCATTCCAGGGCTTCGGCGCTGGTGGGCTCGGTACCGCGCCCGAACTGTATGTCGTAGCCTTTCAGTTTCAGCTGTTCGTTGACCTGAGGGCGTGAACCGTGCACCAGGACCAGTTTTACCCCTAGCGCAGACAGCAGCGACAAGTCTTGTATCAGGGTGTTCAGGGCGCCGTCGCTGACGAGCTCTCCGCCAAAAGCGATGACAAACGTTTTGCCTCGGAAGTCGTGTACGTAAGGCGCTACTTCTCGAAACCATCGCACAAACTGGGCCGGGGCGAATTCGGGGGCGTCCTGCGCGGAAAAGGTGGTATCGATGTCGCTAGTGCTCATGGGGTCGTGTCATGTCCCTGTAAAAAGATTAGGTCTGAAGCAAAATTATAATGACGGACTGCCCACTCAAAAGAAGTTTCATGCAAGAGCCTGTTAATTTGTCGGAAAACGTACACAAAGACAACAATGCGAAGCCCGCAAGGGCGGCGCGCGTCGAACG
>DATJCP010000330.1:0-4023 GCA_035514715.1 Candidimonas sp. | reverse complement strand
GCGCTATCTTCCGGTATTCAGGCGTATTGTCGGGCAGATGCAGCATGACCTGTTCCACGCTTATACGGTAGACCAGCACATCTTGATGGTGGTGCGCAATCTGCGCCGCTTTACCATGCCCGAGCATGCCCAGGAATACCCACTGGCCAGTCAGTTGATCGCCAATTTCGATCGCCATTGGCTGCTGTATGTTGCGGCGCTTTTTCACGATATCGCCAAGGGACGGGGCGGCGATCATTCCGAACTCGGCGCGGTGGATGCCCGACGTTTTTGCCAAGACCATGGCATAGAGAGCGAAGACAGCGAGCTCGTAGAGTTCCTGGTTCGCCAGCACCTGACCATGTCCACCGTTGCCCAAAAGAAAGACTTGAGCGACCCCGACGTCATCCGCGAATTCGCCTATTGCGTCCAAAACGAACGGCGCCTGACAGCACTATATCTGCTAACGGTCGCGGACATACGCGGTACGAGCCCGAAAGTATGGAACTCATGGAAAGGTAAGCTGCTTGAGAACCTGTACCACCTGACGTTCTCGGCGCTGGGCGGCACAGCCCCCGATACCCGGACCGTACTTGCCCAGCGCAAAGAGCTTGCCGCCAACGAGATACGCTTGATGGGGCTGCGCGACGAAAGCCGCGATGCGTTCTGGAACCAGCTGGATATTGCTTATTTCCTGCGGCACGAGGCCAGCGAAATTGCCTGGCACACGCGCCATCTTTATTATCGCGTCAATGGTTCCGACCCGGTGGTGAAGGCGCGTGTCATAGGCCAGAACGAAGCCTTGCAAATCATGGTCTACACAAAAGACGCAAAAGACCTTTTCGTCACGATTTGCCGGTATTTTGATCGCCGTTCGCTAAGTATCCAGGATGCCCGCATTCACACTACTCGTCACGGATGGGCGCTGGACAGCTTTATCGTCCTGCTGCCCGGCCATGAAAAAGACTACCGCTCGCATGCATCGCTGGTTGAGCACGAACTTGATGAACAGCTTAGGCAGGCGCCAGGCCTGGCCAACTTGCAGACAGCCGAAACACGACCAAGGCGCGCCGGCTCCCGCCGCGCACGGGTGTTCCCCATTGTTCCCAATGTCGAGCTGCAACCCGATGAGCGCAGCGCGTCATGGCGCCTATCGGTGACGGCCTCCGATAGGCCCGGCCTGCTCTACAGCCTGGCGCAAGTATTCGCCGACAATGCCATCAACCTGAAAATGGCCAAGGTGCTTACCCTTGGGGACAGGGTCGAAGATATATTCATTATTGAAGGCAATGTACTGGGCCACCCCCGTGCCCAGCTACAATTCGAACGCAACATACTCGCCGCACTCGATACCACCGGCGCCTGACTCTTTGCTTTTTTGCTACTTTCTATCTAGACCAACATGGCTTTCAACGATCTGATAATCAACTTTGGGCGCAGTTTTTTGTTCGCCCTGGCGACTTTGCTGCCTATTCTCAACCCTCCTGCCGTTGCGCCTATTTTCCTGACGCTGACCGAAGGCGCAAGCGCCAATGCGCGTACCCTGCTTTCCAAGCGGGTTGCCATCAATATCTGCATCATGCTTGCCATTGCCATGATTGCCGGCAACCTGGTGCTGAATTTCTTCGGAATTTCATTGCCGATTATTCGGGTGGGCGGTGGCCTGCTGGTCGTTGCCACAGCCTGGCGGCTGGTCAGTGCATCTGATTTCGACGCCCAACACGCACAAAATATGGCTGAAGCGTATTCATTCGAGCAGGTTCGGTCCAAGGCATTCTATCCCCTCACCTTCCCCATGACGTGCGGGCCAGGAGCCATTGCGGCCGCAATAACCGTAGGTGCCAGCCTGCATGTGGACGCCGCTTCCGGCACGGCCACAAACCTGGCTGGGTCCCTGGCCGCCATAGGCGTGGCATCATTGGTAGTCTATTTCTGCTTGCGATTTGCCGCACAATTCCTGCATAAGCTGGGGACCAACGGTACGGCGGTGTTAATGCGCTTGTCGGCATTTATTCTGCTATGCCTGGGCGTTCAAATCGTATGGGACGGCGCACAAGAGTTATTGCTAGGGTTGTTGCGTCAAGCGGCTACCTTGGGCAACTGATACGGCAGGCCGCTATCAGGATGCGGGCCTTATTGCTTCCTGCGCTGATCGCATAGCGATATTCACTTTTGGCTTTCTTCGGAATATTCCATGAACAACAGTACGTCCAAGCTCTTACATATCATTGCCCTGCTTTGCGTGGCAGCCGTGGCAATCGCCTTGGTTTCCCAACATGTTTTCGGCATGCAGCCTTGCGCCTGGTGCGTGCTGCAGCGCTTTATTTTCCTGGCGATTGCCCTGGTTTGCTGGCTGGGCCTGTTATTGGGCCGACGCAGCGCCATTATGGGCCGCATCACTGCCCTGCTTGCCGTGCTGCTTAGCGCTGGTGGAATAGCCGCCGCCTGGTATCAATACACGGTGGCCGCCCATATGTTCTCTTGCGATCTGACGTTTGCCGACCGCTTCATGGTCAAAAGCGGTTTGGACGCCAGCCTGCCTTGGCTGTTCGGGATCTTTGCCACGTGCATGGACGCCAGAGTCAGCCTGCTTGGACTGGAATATGCACTATGGGGCTTGGGGCTGTTTGCCGTAACAGGCATTCTGGCAATTATGGCCTTGCTACGGCGTAACTGACACTGGACTAAGACACTTGCGCAGCTGCCGCCGACAGTTTTTCCAATGTGTGGCGCGCAATCACCCACTCTTCGTTGGTAGGCATCACATACACACCTATGTTGCTGCCCGTGTTTGAAATGCATGGCGCATTAGCCTGATTCAGTTCCTCATCCAGGCTAATGCCTAGCCAGCTCAGTTTTTGGCAGATCGCCGCACGAACCGGCGGTGAATTTTCCCCTATTCCGGCGGTGAACACCAATGCGTCCAGCCCCTGGGTTGCGACACACAAACCGGCTATGCTTTCTGCTGCCCGGTACGCAAAATAATCCAGGGCTAGTTTGGCCGATTGCGAGTCGCTTTCCAGTAGTTCGCGCATATCGGCGCTAATTCCGGATAAGCCTTTCATGCCGGATTCGTTGTAAAGCAATTGCTGAATCTCGTCGTGGCTCATACCTTGCTCGAACATCCACAACACCACGCCAGGGTCCAGGCGGCCGGGTCGAGTACCCATAGGTATGCCGTCAAGCGCAGTAAAGCCCATGGTGCTGTCGACGCTTTTACCGTTCAGCATAGCGCAAGCCGAGGCTCCCGAACCCAGGTGCGCCGCCACTACCCTGCCCTTACCGATGTGAGGCATATGTTGCCTCAGGCTTTGTGCAATATAGTCGTATGACAGACCGTGAAAACCATAGCGGCGTACACCTTTGTCGTATAGAAACTGAGGCAGCGCAAATCGTTCCGCCACCCTATCATAGGTTCGGTGGAAGGCGGTATCGAAGCAGACGACCTGCATGATCTCCGGCCACTTTTCGTGTATGACACGAACCGGCGCCAGGTTGTTGCGTTGGTGCAGCGGCGCCAGGGGAACGAGGGTCTCCAGGTACTGTAGAACGGCTTCTGTAACGACAACGCTGTCCGCCAAGTCAGGACCGCCGTGAACGATACGGTGCCCTACGGCGAGTGGCGGGCGATCGATGACTGTGCTTAGCCATTCCGCCAGTGCTTTCTGGGCGGCATTCAGGTCGGTCGCGTCGGAGGCAGCAAGGCTGCGATGCACCAGGGTGGTGCCATTATGGTCTTTGACTTTGAAGCTGGGGCTGGTTCCAGTGATACCGGATATTTGACCGCCGTAGGCGAGTGCCAGGGTGTCCGGGGCTGTTATGTCGTAGACCTGGAATTTCAGGCTTGAGCTTCCTGCGTTAATGACTAGCAGTGTGTCTTGCATTACTTGGGGATTCTTTCGGTTCGGTTTTTTATGTAGGGTGCTGTAGGGTAAAGACACTATTGCTGGTGTGGTAACTGAATTGTACCGAGAGTTGCTGGTTGCCGCAGGTGCGCCCGCTTGCCTGCTGCCTTGATCTTCCTCATTAACACGCCGCTGGTGC
>DATJCP010000329.1:0-4958 GCA_035514715.1 Candidimonas sp. | reverse complement strand
ACAGTAAAGAAAATGGCGCGCTTGCAACGGCAGGCCTTCAAGCTTGCAAGCGCGCCACCAGTGAAGCGGCATAAGAAAAAAGCAGTCAAGAAGGCTGCCGTTCATTACATCAAGGCCGCGCCAGCCGTGGCTCATTCCCCCGGCGCTGGTTCATGGCAAAACCTGATACACAAGACAGCGCCTTCCAGTACTGAATTGTTGGGGCGCCTGGCCTATGGCTTGTACAAGCCTGCCAGTGGCTCGATTGAAGGCATGGCGCTGGTGGTAATGCTGCATGGCTGCCAGCAAACCGCCTGGGAAATGGCGATGGGCTCGCGCATGAACCGTTTGGCCGACAGCAAAGGGTTTGTGGTGCTCTATCCGCAGCAAACCAGGCGTGTGCAGGCCTTGCGTTGCTGGCGCTGGTTTCAACCCGATGCCGCTCATGGCTTTGCCGAGGCGGATGCCATCGCCGATTTGGCTCGTACCATTGTCGCGCGCCACAAGCTTGATGCTGGCCGGGTCTACGTAGCGGGTTTGTCGGCCGGGGCAGGGATGGCTGGGCTGACGGCATTGCGGCATCCACGGCTGTTTGCTGCAGTGGCAATGCATTCAGGGGCGGTTCTCGGCGAGGCGCACAGTTCGACGGAAGGAATGCGTGTGATGAGGCATGGAACACTGCAAGACCCCGCCAGCCTGATAGCGCCACTGGTTGAGAATAGGGATCGCTTTTTGGGAATACCGGCAATAGTCTTGCATGGGCAACGCGATCATCTGGTGGCGCCGCGCAATGCCCGTCAGTTGGCACAACAATTTGTACATGTGAATTGGGCCCTGTCGGTAGGCGGCGATCCAGTGTCGGCCCAAGCCTTGGGTAAGGTGGGCATACTGGCGGTGGGCACCCAAAGGGAATATCACCGAGAGGATTTCTTGTTGGGTAGCAAGGTGATGGTGCGCCTATGCCTGATTAAAGACATAGGCCATGCCTGGAGCGGCGGAGACGAGAAGTTGAAATTCAACGCCAAGGAAGGCCCTAATGCCAGCCTGTTGATCTGGCAGTTTTTTGTCCGGCATTGTCGTGCCGCCGGCTAGGGTGCTCTATTTCGCTCAGCCGCTTTCTTATAAAAGTCCCTGCATTTCCCGCGCTGCCTGATTTAAATACGGTAGCAGTTCTATGGCGCGTTCTATCGACATGCGTGCGGTGGGGGCGTGCATGGCGATAACGGCTCGCACCTCGCCATGGGAATCCCGGACGGGTACGGCGACGGCAATCAGCCCAGCAATGAATTCTTCCCTATCGGTGGAGTAGCCCAGTTCCCGTATCTGGCGGCACTCGCGCTCCAGGTCTAGCAGGTTGGTTATTGTGCTTGGGGTTTTGGCCTCCAGCTTCAGGTGGGGAACGATCCGCGCCGACTCTCGTGCCGGCAAATGCG
The DNA here is from genome assembly GCA_035514715.1 of Candidimonas sp. Classification (GTDB taxonomy): domain Bacteria; phylum Pseudomonadota; class Gammaproteobacteria; order Burkholderiales; family Burkholderiaceae_B; genus Pollutimonas. The sequence goes on along the minus strand of DATJCP010000329.1, from coordinate 3,546 downwards.
CCAGCAGCAGTTTGCCGCTGGCCGTGCAGTGCAGCGGGACATGCGATCCGACATCGAAGATCAGGCGCAAAGGCCACTGCGCTTCTACGCGATCCAGATAAACGACTTCGGCACCGTCCAGCGTGGTGAAGTTGCAGGTTTCCCCAACGTGCTTCACCAGGTCAACCAGAATATGGTGACGCAGGCTTTGCACCGAGCGGTGATTGAAGGTGTTGAGGGCAAGGCTGCGTAAAGAGCGCCCGATACCGTAGCTGCGTTCCTGTACATCGCGTGCCAGGAAACCCATGGAAACCAGTTGCGAACACAGTCGGTGTGCCGTGCCCTTGGGGACGTTCAGGGTATCTGTTATCTCGGATAAGGCCATGGCTCGTCCGTGGGCGGCAACCAATTCGAGAATGCGCAATGCCCGGCCTGCGGCCCCTTCATTGACGATAGTTCCATTATCGGCATCATCGTTGTCAAGAGATGGAACCGAAACATCGGGAAAGTCCTTAGAGAATGCATCCTTTTTCATCTTGTGGTCTCCAAGCGCTGTCTATAAGATAGTTAGAACGTTTTGTTCCATTCTAATCCTCTTCGGTAACGGATATCCTGACATGGTTGAGCGCTTTGATTACATCGTGGTTGGGGCTGGGTCGGCGGGATGTGTGCTGGCGTCTCGTCTGAGCCAGGATACTGCGATCAAGGTGTTGCTGCTCGAGGCCGGCCCTGAAGATCGTTCTTTATGGCTGCATTTGCCGATAGGGTATGGAAAAACCATGTGGAGCACCAAGTACAACTGGTGCCTGTACACCGATCCTGACCCCAACATGAATGGCCGGCGCATTTATTGGCCCAGGGGCAAGACGCTGGGCGGTTCCAGCGCCATCAATGGCTTGATTTATATCCGGGGCCAGCGGGAAGATTACGATCATTGGGCGCAGCAGGGCAATCCGGGCTGGAGCTACAAAGATGTTTTGCCTTATTTCATCAAGTCCGAAATGAATCAGCGCGGCGCCAGCGAGTTCCATGGGGGAACGGGGCCGCTTAAGGTATCGGATATTGGGCAAACGCATGAGTTGATCGAAGCGTTTGTCGGGGGGGCGGAAGAAAACGGCGTCCCCAGAACCGCTGACTTCAATGGCGCTAGCCAGGAAGGCGCCGGTTATTACCAGTTGACCACTTGGAAAGGTTGGCGCTGCAGCACAGCTACGGCTTACTTGAAGCCGGCTCGTAAACGCCCCAATCTCAAAGTGATAAGCGAAGCGCGCGCAACAGGGGTGATTTTCGATGGCAAGCGCGCCATAGGCGTGAAGTATCGGCAAGGCGGTAAAGAGCATACGGCGCGTCTTGGTTCCGAGGGCGGCGAAGTCCTGTTGTCGGCAGGTGCGATCCATTCGCCCCAGTTGTTGCAGCTTTCTGGAGTAGGGCCCGCGGCATTATTGGCGCGCCTCAATATTCCTGTTGTCTCTGATCTTCCCGGTGTGGGCGAAAACCTGCAGGACCATCTGCAAATACGCCTGGGTTATGAGTGCTCCAAGCCCATTACAACCAATGACGTGTTGAATTCGTGGCTGGGGCAGGTGTCCATAGGCTTGCAATGGCTGTTTCGCAAGCAGGGCCCGTTGGCCATCGGCATCAACCAGGGGGGCTGCTTCATGCGGGCTTTACCCGACGAGGCGGCAACGCCCGATATCCAGTTCCACGTTGCAACGCTATCGGCCGATATGGCGGGGGGCAAGGTTCATCCCTATTCAGGCTTTACCTTATCAATCTGTCAATTGCGGCCCGAATCCCGAGGATACATTCGCATCAAGTCCCGCGACCCTTTGGAAACACCGGAAATCCAGCCCAACTACCTGGCAACTGACCTGGATCGCCGTACTGCGGTAGCCGGTGTCAAGGCTGCGCGGCGCATCGCGCAGTCGGGCTCCATGGCCCCTTATGTCAAAAAAGAAGTCAAACCAGGGCCCGCCGCAGACACGGACGAGGAGTTGCTGGAGTTTTGCCGCGACAACGGCGCCACCATTTTTCATCCCAGCGGCACCTGCAAAATGGGGAAGGCAAGCGATCCATTGGCGGTGTTGGATGAGCGCTTGCGCGTACGCGGCGTTCAAGGATTGCGGGTTATCGATGCGTCGGCCATGCCCACGCTTGTGTCGGGCAACACCAATGCGCCCATCGTGATGATGGCTGAAAAGGCGGTCGATATGATTATGCAGGATGCCGCCGCCACTCGTATGTAGGCGGCAAGTTAAGCGGTAGCGGTAAGCAGTGCAGCAACAAGTAGGGGTAGTACATCAATTCCACTTTTAGTCCTTGTCAGGAGACAATAATGGCGACTAAGACCCCCATGGACCGCCGCGGCTTTATGCGCATTGCGGGCACTTACGGACTCACATCCACCACCTTGGCGGCATTGGGCTTTTTCGGCCCGCTTACCCTTGAGGGGGTAGGCCGCGCCGCTGCACAAACCGCCGCGGCGCGTAGCGGCAAAGCCCAGTTCAACTTCAAGTTCGGCGCAGCCGGTTTCAATGCCGAGAATCTGAAAATACAGGAGTCGGGCCAGATCTGGTTTGCCCAGGAATTGGAAAAGCGCAGTGATGGCGCGATCAAGGTCGACTTTATCGGCAGCAACCAGATATGCAATCAGCTTGATTGCATCAAGAAGACGCAGCAAGGCATCGTTGATCTGTTTACCGCCAGTACGCAGAACTCGGCAGGGGCAGCGCCTTATTACAACGTGCTCGACTTCGCCTATATGTTCCCCAGCCGGGCTGCCCAGCATTATTTCTTCTACCACCCCAAAAGCGAGGCTTTGCTGCGCGAGCCTTTGCGCCGTCTGCATAACGTGCAGTTCCTGTTTACGCATTGCGAATTGCGCGGCTTGATGATGGGGTCTAAATTCAAAGACAAACCTACCGTCACCAAGGTGTCTGAACTGGCCGGTACCAAGAATCGCGTTACAGGAACCCAGCTGGGCCGCATTGCCATGCAGCTCATGGATCTTGGGCCGGTGCCGCTGGCATGGGAGGAAACGGTGGACGGCCTGAAGTCGGGCCTGATCGATGGCGCTGAAACCTGGATGGGGGCGGCGGGCTACGGCGGCCTTTCTCCGGTGCTGACGCAAGCGGTTGACTTGAAGTTTTTCTGCGGTACCGAGCATACCGCCATGAATAATAAAACTTTCGACAAGCTGCCGGCCAAGCTGCAGGATGTCGTACTGGAAACGTCGTATGCGGCGCAGCAGTACACCCAGCGCGAAAACGAACGCGCCCTGATCGAGAAGGTGGGGGCGGTGCCCAATCCAGGGCCCGATACTTTATTTGGCAAGAACAATGTCCGTGTGGCTACTTTGTCGGACGAGGAAATCAAGAAAGCCGAACAGGCCTGCTCGCCTGAGTTCAATCCCAAGCCTTGGGAGGAGTGGCGTGAACGTTTGAACAAAATGCAAGGCGGCGCCGATACCTACAAGGAAATTTTTACCATTGCCCGGGAAATTCCACGCGATGCAACTGTCGAGAGCGTGAAGCCGCGCCGCTGGTGGCAGTCGGCTTAAGCAGCAGG
>DATJCP010000328.1:0-1884 GCA_035514715.1 Candidimonas sp. | reverse complement strand
CCTGCACAATAACCCGCGCCGAAACCCCGATATACGTCTTGACCGCATGCTTGAGCTTAGCCGCCAACAACTCGCGCTCGGCAACACTCAAGTGATCGTATTCAGCACGCACTTCAGTCAAGATTTCCAGCTCGTCCAGATTACCGCTGCGTGTCAGCACCAATTGATACTGCGCAGCCAGTTCAGGAATCCTTAAAACAGCTTCTTCAACCTGGGTCGGAAACAGATTAACCCCTCGCACAATCAGCATATCGTCGCTACGGCCGGTAATCTTGCCCATACGGCGCATAGTACGCGATGTGGGTGGCAGCAAGCGGGTCAAGTCGCGCGTACGGTAGCGGATGACAGGCATGGCTTCCCTGGTAAGCGAGGTAAAAACCAGCTCGCCCGGCTCGCCGTCGGCGACAGGCTCGCCAGTAACAGGATCGATGATTTCCGGATAAAAGTGATCTTCCCACACCACCGGGCCGTCTTTGGATTCGACACACTCCATGGCAACGCCCGGCCCCATCACTTCCGACAAGCCATAAATATCCAATGCATCGATACCTGCATGCTGCTCGATATCGCCGCGCATCTGGCCCGTCCAGGGCTCGGCCCCGAAAATGCCGATACGCAGCGAACTGTCGCGCGGATCCAGCCCCTGGCGCGCCATCTCTTCCAGGATATTGCAAAAATAAGATGGCGTAACCATGATGATGCTAGGCTGAAAGTCATTGATCAGCTGCACCTGCTTTTCGGTTTGGCCGCCTGACATTGGCACCACCGAACAGCCCAGTTTTTCAGCGCCATAATGCGCGCCCAGGCCGCCCGTGAAAAGGCCATAGCCATACGCAATATGGGCAATATCGCCAGGACGCCCGCCCGCGGCCCATATGGAACGCGCCACCAGGTTGGCCCAGGTGTCGATATCTTTTGCGGTATACCCAACAACCGTGGGCTTGCCCGTCGTGCCGCTGGAGGCATGAATACGCGACACCTGTTCGCGCGGCACCGCAAACATCTTGAACGGATAATTATTGCGAAGGTCTTGCTTGGTGGTGAACGGAAAGCGGGAAATATCCGACAACTGCTTCAAGTCGTCTGGATGCACACCCGCATCGTCAAACGCTTTCTTGTAATGCGGCACATTTTCATAGGCATGCCGCAACGACCACTTCATACGCTCAAGCTGCAAGGCCTGCAGTTCATCCCTGCTGGCATGCTCTATCGGCTCGCGCCCTGCATTCGATGATTTCAACTCTGACATGTTTTGCTCCTGCCCTGTTCTTACGCTTTATTTTGTATAGTTAATCAACTGCATCAATCGCCAACAACCTGGCCTTTTATCCGGTACGAGCGGCCACGGAAGATAGCGATGCGCTTTCCATCCTGGTTGGTGACATGGACGTCATAAACCCCGGTTCGGCCTGCCAATGAATACTCGGCGGCATGCGCCGTGAGAACATCACCCTCGAAGCCAGGCGCCAGGTAGTCGATGGAACATCCCGATGCCACTGTCACCGAATTGCGCGAGTTGCACGCGAAAGCGAAAGTACTGTCGGCCAAGGCAAAAATAAAACCGCCATGACATGTTTTATGGCCATTCAACATATCCGCCCGTACCGTCATGGTCATGCTGGCCTGGCCTGGCGCTACTGACACAACACGTGCGCCCAAGGCTTGCGAGGCCGCATCGTTTTCGTACATGGACTTGGCAGTCAGTTCAGCCAATTCCTGCGGATCTTCTGGCAACTGCAGCAATGTTGCTGTCGAGCTTGATGACAAGGAGTTCATTATTGTCCTTTGAAATTCGGTTGGCGCTTGCCAAGAAAGGCCGCGACCCCTTCCGCATAATCTGCAGAGGCGCCCAGTTCGCGCATCAGGTCGCGTTCAAGATCAAGC
>DATJCP010000327.1:0-5354 GCA_035514715.1 Candidimonas sp. | reverse complement strand
TACATGGCCTCCATGCGTGTGGCCGGCAATTGGAACTGGCCCACGCTATTAAGCCTTACCGTATATTCAATTGTCGATGCACCTGCCGGCAAATATTCGTAATAGGCACGGTAAGAATCGAAGCTGCGCTCAATAAAGCTGGGGCCGTACCAACCTGTATCCGCCTCGGTTTGCGTGGCAATGCTGGAATCCCGCCCCAACCCGCTGCCAAGTATCGTGGCCCCCGCCGGAACCGGGTCCGTCAAATCCGGCCAAGTCGTGGCTGTCTTGGCATTGATATTCAAAGTCACGCGATAGACATCGCCACGCGACCATACCCCCGGCACTGCCTGAGAAACCGGCTTGATGCTGCGCTTGATGTCATAGCCCGCCATAATCGGCTTGACCACGGGCACTGCCGCCATCGAACTTACCGTGGCCCACGCTCGGCCTTTTCCTTCTTGCTCAATGGCCAACACGTCATCGGTAGCCGCTTTGGGCCACGGCAACAAGAAATCGTGAGAGCGCACACCTGACTTGGGCGTCAGCGCAGACCAATCAAAGGCTTGCTCTACCCCGCTTAACACCAGGCTGGCCTGGACTCGGCCCGATACCGGCGTATGTTCGTAGTGCTGGGAGAACTTCTCTATGGCCAAGGCCCCAAGCAAATTCGCGGTCGTCGTGCGCCATGCCCCTTTATGCTGAAGGCTTAACAAGCCCTGAGCCAAGCGTGGCAGTTCTTGCTCCCATTGCGCCTGCCCCGTCGTGGTCAAGATCAGCTTGGCAAGATTCGTTTCCGTACTGACCATCAACCACCACCAGTTATTCTGCGCATCATCACCGAATACCGCTGTCGTGCCCCTGTCCAGCAAACGCGCCTGAATCAACTGCCTGGCCTGGTCGAGTCGCATTTGCTGCTGCGGGATGCCAGGCACGCGCTGCAACACAGCCAGCCAATCGATCAGCGCCGACGTCGGCCAGCGGTTCGGATCTATCGAGATGCTGTCGAGCATGCGCGGCTTAACCAAGTCATAGCGCGACAAGGCCTCCAGCGCTATCAGCTTGCGCACATCCAGATCTTTCTGAGGAGCCCAACGCTGCCTTGTCAGTTTGCCTTGCACGAACGCCAGCAAGCCGCCCGTCATGGCCTGCCGACTGCTTTCGGGAATGGCATACGACAAACCCAAAGCCTGGGCTTCGTGGCTGGCCGTCAATAGATAAGCGGTCAACACTTCGCTGCCGTATCGGGCGCCAGGAAAATAGCTGGCCAGGCCATCGCTATCCAGATAGTCAGGCAAGCGGTGCATGATGGCGTTCCATTCAGATGCATTACGCAAGCCTATGGCCCTGGAGCTGACTTGCTCAAGGCAGGTGTAGGGATACGCCGCCAGCCACTCGCGCACACCGGGCAAACCGCCCGCCAAGCTGGACTGCACATGCACCAGCAAGCCACCGCGCGGCAGCCCATTGGCATCAACAAGCGCATCCTGAGGCGCCGATACGGGAAGACTCGCAGGCGGTCCGGACGCATCCAGCGCCAGCAGCGTCGCTTGGCGTGTGCGCACCGGCACCGCCGGCACGAGGATCTGTTTGAAAGCCAGCTTATCCGAAGCGGCAGGCTTGCCCTGCTCATGGGCTTCGAACGTCCAGGCCAGCGTGGTTTTCTCACCCCACAAGTTGCTTTCCGGGGCCTGAATATTCCAACTGATCGTGCGGGCGGCTCCCGCTGCCAAGTCCACCGATTGAGTAACAAGGCTTGCTTCCGGCACGCCCGTGCCGGTGTAGGCCGCCGATACGTCCAGGCGCATATCGCGCTGGGTGGAATTGCGCACCGTCGCCATTGCCTGATAACTATCGCCTTCACGGACCAGGGCAGGCAAGCCGGATATCACTTGCAAGTCCTGGGTGCTGGCGATACTGCTGCTGCCCGTGCCAAAACGCCCTGCACCATAATCGGCAATAGCCACCAGTTTGAAACGTGTAATGGAGTCGTTAAGCGGCACGCTAATCTGCGCCTTGCCTTGAGCATCCAACTGGATATCCGGCTGCCATAACAACAAGGTGTCCAGCAGTTCGCGCGTAGGGCTCTTGCCGCCCCCGCCACCAGCCGGCATGGCCTTGCGACCGTAATGCCGGCGTCCGACAATTTCCATTTGCGCGGTCGCGGTTTCGACACCATAGCTGCGGAACTGGCGCATGGCCGATAGCAGATCCCAACTGTCGTTGGGCGCAAGCTCCAGCAACGCTTGGTCCACCGCGGCAAACGCCACCGTACCGTGAGCAGCGGGTTTGCCGTCCGGCATCGTCACTTCCACTGTCACAGCCGCCTTGTCTCGCAACTGGTACGTGGACTTGTCAGCGCTAACCTTGACTTTTAACTGGTCCAACTCGTCAGACACTTTTATCTCGGCCAGCCCAAAACGAAACGAAGGCTTGGCCAAATCGACAAGCGCCGTAGGCGCCAATTGGCTTTTACCTGCATCGACAAAAGCGTCGTACCAAGTCTTGGGTTCCTGCCAGCCCCAAGTAAAGAAGGAATACCAAGGCACCTCGTGCAAGCGCCCGCGCAACGCCAATACGGATACATAAACATTAGGCCCCCATTGCGGTTCAATAGGGATACTAATGGTGGGGTCGTTACCCTCAAGTGTCACCACCTGGGTCTTCAATACCCCTTCGCGTTCCACGGCGACCAGGGCCGTGGCATGGCGAAACGGCATACGCACCTGGAACTGCGCCACTTCCCCGGGTTTCCAGGTTTTCTTGGCTGGAATCACATCAATGCGGTCATCGTTCTCGCCGCCAAACCACAAGTCGCCGGCCCCTGTAACCCATACGGTGGATTCGGCTTTGGATTCCCGGCCTTGCGCATCCTTTGCGGTGGCAATCAATTGAATCGAGCCAGCCTCTTTCAAGTCGGCCGAGCACACCAACAGCCCCTTGGCATCGGTTTTGCCTTCGCAAACAGTACCGAGCTGGCGTGTTTCAGTACGATTATCGTAGCTGTAAAAGCCGCCCACCATGCGCTTGCGCGTGGAATAAGTGGTCCGGGCTACGGCGACAATCGTCATGGGAACATCAGCCTGCGGCGCCCCAGAAGGTGACAGGGCAAGACCATTGATGCTGACCGGCTTGCCGGCCTGCACCCAGCCGCCGGCGCGTATTCCGGCCTGCACCGCCGCGGGCCATACCGGTACCGACTGCGCCAGGGTTTGTATCTCGCCATTCGGGTCGGCAAAGCTTGCCTCCAGCAGCAAGGTTTGTGGCCGGGTTATTGCCGGCACCGAGGCCACAGCCAAGCGTCCGCCCCCTTGCGCATCCAGCACCATGGCCTGCTTGTCCAAAAAGAGCAACTGCTTTTCAGCGCCTGCCGAATCCTGCCCAGCCTCGTCACCCGAGTCGCCATTATCGGCTTCATCATCACGGTTTTCAGGCGGACTGAAGGAGTAATCGTCGTAATCAGGGAAGCTCAACCATCGGTCTTTCAAGAGCCCCGAAATACGCACCGGCAACTGCCCGGCCGGCCCTCCGGATACATACGACATCTGCACGTCGGCATCAAGCTTTTCAGGCGCGACCAATGTGCTCGCACCATCCTTGTCGCTGATCTTCAATTGCCCTGTCAACAACGGCAGCTTGAATTCCTCGACACGGAACTGGCTGCTGCCATACCAACGGCTATCGGCATCCGTCAGCTGTACCGTATACATGCCCAGCTTGGCGGTTTCCGGCATGGCCAGACTACTAACGGCAAACAAGCCTCCCGTCGCCGTTTTCTTCCAGGATATCGCCTGTTTATACTGCTGGCCCGAACCTTGATGCTCAATAATCAATGTATTGGGCAAGTTGGCGGCATCGGCAGGCAAAGCCAGGCCGTCCCGAGTCTGCACCCGCACGAAATGCTTCATCGACACGGTTTCACCAGCGCGCAATAAGGTGCGATCGAAAACCGTATGAGCAACCACCGTGGGCTGAGGGCTGGTATCTGTCGACACGTTAAAGCGCCACGACTCTATACCCCGATTCCAGTCTGAAAATACGAAAGAAAAATCGGCCTTGCCGCGCGCCAATGGGTGATCGGCACCGATACGCGCCGAGACATATGTCCCGCTCAAGCCCGTATCTCGGCAATAATCCGGCACGTCCAAAGGCTGCGGATAATGCCATATCCCCTTCGCGTCCGTCTTGCCTTGCGCCAAGACCTTGCCCGAACAATTCAAGACAGCCACTGCCGCATCAGGTACCACACGCCCATCATCCAGCGTCGTTACCCAGGCCAACATATCATCACGCCCGGTTTTGACATGCACGCCAAGGTTGGTTACCAAAGCCGTCGTACGAACATACATAGGCTTGCCGGATTGCAGCAACGACTGCCCCAACCTGGCGGATTCGACCTCAAGCACATGAAAGCCCGGCTCATTGATAGGCACACCCACAACCTCGAAAGGCCGGGGATTATCGGCATTGATGCCGGGCAAAGTCAGCTCACGGGTTTTTGCCTGCCCTTTAAGGGCTGAAAAACCACGCACATCGATATCGGGTTGATTATCCGATCGCGGTGCACGGTCAGCCATGATGTCTTGGACCTGCGCTGCCGTCCAACGGCTTTCATTCAGCCTTCGTATACGTGCATACCAACGCAGGACGTCGACGTCATCTTGCGAAACATAATCGTTGATTTTGCCTGCTGAAACCGCCAGTTCTTTAGTGCTGAGTGCCGCCTCTACGTTACGCAGCGACAAGGGCACGCTGGCGGGCGCCTTGCTATCGTCGCCCCCCTTGGGCGCGTTGGCAAAACGTTCGATCACGCCAAAAGGCGCTGCGGCGAATTTGACCAAAGGCGGAAATGCCGCCGTCTGCACCGTAAGCGGAAACTGATCGGCATTGACAAGCACACGCCCGGCATCGTCCTTCAAGCCTTCAGGCAAGGACAAGGTCAACGCGGCAAGCTCGGGAAAGGGCCCATCGAACCTGACCCGCGTCACGCCGCCCCGATAGGTGTCGCTATCGTTCGTTACCCGCGACAACTCTTGCGCGGGCGTTTTCAAGCGGATTTTATCGGCGTCGGCCGGTGCGATAGGGGCCGAAAACTCCAGGCTTAGCGACGATACCGGTGTGCAAGGCATGCTGGAATTTTCACGCTGGCAAGTAAATACCGCCTTGAACGGCGCGCGCACCTTGTACTTGAACACTTCGGCCTTGCTGCTTGCCACTGCGGGGCGGCCAGCCGATAGTGTTGTAACGCCAGGCCCTACCTTCAATTGAACACTAGCCTCGGCAGGCAAACGGCGCTTGCATTGCAGCAACTGCGTAGCGGCCGTATCCATGGCCTTATCCCGCGAATAAAAGGCCGCCTTCAGAATACCCTTGCG
>DATJCP010000326.1:0-7498 GCA_035514715.1 Candidimonas sp. | reverse complement strand
CGGCGCCCAGCGTTTCTGTATGGGAGCCGCCTGGCGCTCGCCCACCGCCCGCCAGCTGGACTCCGTCATCGAAATGGTTGCGGCCGTAAAAGCCATGGGACTCGAAACCTGTGTCACGCTGGGCATGCTCAAGCAAGGCCAGGCCCAGCACTTGCGCGACGCCGGCCTGGACTACTACAACCACAACCTGGACACCTCGCCCGAGTTCTACGGCAACATCATTTCCACCCGCACCTACCAAGACCGCCTGGACACTCTGGAACAGGTTAGGAATGCGGGCATCAACGTCTGTTGCGGAGGCATCGTAGGCCTGGGCGAATCGCGACGCGAACGCGCCGGCCTTATCGCCCAGTTGGCCAACCTCTCGCCTTACCCCGAATCGGTACCCATCAACAATTTGGTCAAAGTTGCGGGTACGCCCTTAGGCGACACACCACCGGTAGACCCATTCGAATTCGTGCGCACCATTGCTGTGGCGCGCATCGCCATGCCCAAAGCAGTTGTTCGCTTGTCCGCGGGACGCGAAGCGATGGACGACGCCCTGCAAGCCCTTTGCTTCATGGCAGGGGCCAACTCGATTTTCTACGGCGAAAAATTGCTCACGACGGGCAATCCTCAGTTACTGGCCGACCACGCGCTATTCGAACGACTAGGCCTTACCCCCGCAGGACAGGACTTCCCATGTACACCTTGATTATCAGCATAGCCTGCAGCGTGGCCGTATCCGTACTGCTGAAAATAGCCCGCCGGCAAAACATACAAATGGATCAGGCCATTGCCGTGAACTATGTTGTGGCGGCCAGCCTGTGCCTATTGATATTGCGTCCACACCCCGCAGCACTGCTTAATCCCAGCACTCCCTGGTGGGTGCTGATTGCGCTAGGCGTGCTACTGCCCACCATTTTCCTGGCCATGGCGGGTGCCGTGCGCCATGCGGGCATAGTGCTTAGCGATGCGGCTCAGCGGCTTTCGCTGTTTATCCCGCTGATAGCCTCTTTTGTCCTGTTTGGTGAGGCCCTGTCGAGCAGTAAGGTAGCGGGTATTGTCATCGCCCTAGTGGCTCTGGGATGCCTTCTGGCCCGGCAACGCCAGCCAGGCACAACCAACGACACAGGACGCGCGGCAGCTTTGCTACTGTTAGTGTGGTTGGGATACGGCACCATCGATATTCTGTTCAAGCAACTTGCAAAAAGCGGTGCGGTATTCTCAAGCAGCCTGTTTGTCGCTTTCGCCCTGGCCGGGGTGCTGATATTCCTGTATTTGCTGGTCAAGCGCAGTGTGTGGACCCGCCGCAACCTTGTCGCCGGCGCCGTGCTGGGCCTGCTTAACTTTGGGAATATCTATTTTTATATCCGCGCGCATCAGGTTTTCCCAGAAAATCCTACCCTGGTTTTCTCCGCCATGAATATTGGCGTGATTTCCTTGGGCACGCTGGTAGGCGCTGGATTCTTCAAGGAAAAGCTATCGTGGGTGAATGCCTTGGGCATTGCCCTGGCTATTACCGCTATCGTTGTTCTTATTCCAAAATAACAAGAGCCAACACCACCCGGGATTGCCGGCTTACTGCGCCGGAGCCGATGCCGGTCCAGATGCAGGTTGGACAGGAGGCTCGGCCTCCTCTTCCGGCACCGGATCGTGCGACACATCACTTTCAATATCGACCCGGGGATCGAGCGCAGCAACCACGTTGGAACTTTGCAGGCTGTCGGACATAGCCACAAAATGCGTGGGCGCGTCTTCGCTAAGATTGGCGCCGGTAACGCGCTGGGGACGTACAAATAGCACCAGGATAAAGGCACAGCCCGACACAAAAACAAAATAAACGCTGGTATTAAGTTCACGCATCAGGACGCCGGCAACCAATGGCCCGACACAGGCGCCCAAGCCATAAACCATATACAAGATGGCGCTTAGCCCAACACGTCGTTCTGGGTCGACATTATCGTTGGCAAACGCGGCCCCCAAAGGATACAGGGTGAACTGCAGGATGCCGAAGGCGCAGGAAAACAGCACCAGCGCCCAATAAGGAAAGGTCCACCACCCCCACAAAGGGATCGATACCAAAGAAAGGATCAGCGCATTCAAGCGTATCATCCCCACTCGGTCTATGCGGTCGGCCAGCCAGCCCACCGGCCATTGAAACAACAACCCCGAAGCCACTGCGGCAGCCAGGAATATCGCCACCTGGTTGCTGGACAACCCCTGCTTTATGGCATAGACCGGCGCCAGGCCATAGAACGCACCCACTATCGTCCCGGCCACAAACAGCACCGTCAGGGACATAGGCACCCGCGACACGTAGTATTTAATCTGTATGGGAACAGGCACTTGCAAAGCCGGGTGGGAGCGGCGCGTCAAGGCCACTGGCACCAAGCACAAGGCGGAACAGATCGCCACAAAGATCAATGGCTCGTAGTTGAGCTTGGGAAACAGCGTCAGCGCCAACTGGCCCAGCACAGTTCCCAGGCTGGAAAAAACCATATAAAAAGCGAATACACGGCCACGCTGGTGGTTTTCCGTTTGTTCGTTCAGCCAGCTTTCCAGCACCATGAACTGCGTGACCATGGCCACGCCCGCTATAAAGCGAAACACCAGCCATATCCAAAGATTATCAACCAGCGCCAAGGCCAGGACCGTAACGGTCACAATGGCGGCGGTGGCTGAATAGGCGCGTATATGACCGACCTGGATGATGACTTTGTGGCCCATGCGCGCCCCAAACACCAGCCCCAGGTAATACACGGCGATCAATGCGCCTACCCATACTTCCGATACCGACGCGGCTGTCAGCCGCAAACCCATATAGGTATTGAACAGCCCCGATCCGACCAATAGCAACAATGTCGCCAGATAAAGCGAAAAAAAACCAGCGACCATCTTTAACATTGACGTACGGGGCTCCGACCCAAATTAGCCTAACTGACCCAATAGGGTCTGGGCATCGCTGACTTCAAGCTGCCCGCTCTTTTCAACATTCAACTGCTTGACGACACCATCGACGAGCAAAGCGGAATAGCGTTGCGAACGCAGGCCCAGGCCCCGTGCCGACAAGTCGAACTCCAAGCCCAGTTGACGGGTCCAGTCTGCGCTGCCATCGGCCAGCATGCGCACGCGGCCATTCACGCCTTGATCACGGCCCCATGCGCCCATGACGAAAGGATCGTTCACCGCCACGCACCAAATCTCATCCACGCCCTTGGCTTTTAGCTGATCATTCAACTCAAGGTAGCCAGGCAGATGCTTGGCCGAGCATGTAGGGGTAAAAGCCCCAGGCACGGCAAACACGGCAATGGTTTTGCCTTTGACCAAGTCAGCCACTTGGAAATTATTAGGCCCGACAGCACAGGTTTCGGTTGCAGTTTCAATAAACTCGCCCAGTGTGCCGTCTGGCACGCGATCACCGACTTGAATAGACATAAGCGTTCTCCGCTGGTAGTGCAGGTAAAAGGGAAAGGCGCCGGAAAGACGCCATCAGGAACTGCCATCATACGCCGACCAAGCGCCGATTATGACGCTGCGGCATATCCAAATGACTAAACAATCCGGCTTCTTAACCATTTCGTAACGATTATCCCCGAGAATATGTGGCATCCTTGCACCATAAGAAAAGCACGAGGGCAAAGAGACTATCTTGCATCGCTATATAAAACAGGGAGTTTGTTTTGATACTACCCAAGTTATCCGCCGCCATCCTGGCCATGTCACTGTTAGGCAGCGCCTATGCCGCCTCCAGCCTTGAAGACGAAATCTCATTAGACCAGTGGGTGTTGATGTCTGGCGCCACCAATGGCGCAGCCGACGCCGCAGGCGCGACAGAAGAAGACCGCAACAAACACCGCAAAACAGCCAGAAACCACCTTGTACGCTATGCCGCCGAGCATGGTCTGGCGCTAAGCGAATTCGATGCCTTGTTCGAGTTTGGCATGCTGGAAGGAAAAAAGCTGGTAACAGCCAGGACTTCAAATAGCGCCGCCAAGTTCGAGACCCTGATGAACGGTTTCCAGCGCGATATAAGCATCCAGTATCAGGATGTGGAAAAAGCGTTGAACACCACCTGATTTCCGCAGCAGCAATTGCGTATATCATAGGGCTGTCATCAAGTCCTTTCATATACTGCAATGAGTAACACTTCTACGGAACAAGCCGTACTTACCCATCTGGACGAATCAGGTCAGATTCGCATGGTGGATGTCGGCGATAAAGCCAATTCCCAACGCACGGCAATCGCTGAAGGCCGCGTACGCATGAGCGCTACCGCCTACAAATTGCTGTCAGCCCAAGAAAACGCCAAAGGCGAGGTGCTTAACACCGCCCGCGTTGCCGGCGTACTGGGCGCCAAGCGTTGTGCCGAGCTTATTCCTTTGTGCCACAGCCTGCCGTTAAGCTTCGTAGGCATAGAATTCTTTCCCGACGACGCCACTCATAGCATTACGGTCCGGTCCACCTGCCGCACCGACTATAAAACCGGCGTCGAAATGGAAGCCATGACAGCCTGCAGCATTGCCGCGCTGACCATCTACGATATGTGCAAGGCTGCCGACAAAGGCATCGTCCTCGAACACATCCAGCTACGTTACAAATCCGGAGGCAAAAGCGGTGAATGGCGCAACGATTAAGGTCCTGTATTTTGCACAGGTCGCAGAGTTAACCAAAACACGCGAAGAGCAATGGCCGCTTGCCCAGGCGCAAACCGGCGCCGACTGGCTCGCGCAACTGGAATTGCGGTATCCGCAGCTGGCCCCGGTCAAACGACTCAAGCTTGCCGTGAACCAATACCACGTAGGGCATGACAGCCTGATCAAGCCGGGCGACGAGGTTGCCGTATTCGAGCCTGTTACCGGAGGATAAAACCATGGTTATCGTACAAGAGGCCGATTTCGACGCTGCGGCCCTGACGGCCCGTTTGCGCACGAACACCGAAGGCAAGGCCGGCGCCGTTGTGACCTTCACCGGTTACGTGCGCGACTATGCCAAGACGGCGACTACGCAATCCTTGTTCCTGGAACATTATCCAGGCATGTGCGAACGGGAAATCGAAGCCCTGTGCGCCACGGCGAAATCACGCTGGGACATTCTGGATTGCCTGGTAGTGCACCGCGTAGGCGAGTTACACCTGAAAGAGCAAATCGTCTTTGTTGCCACGGCCAGCGCGCACCGCGGTGATGCCTTCGCAGCCTGCGAATACATTATCGATGCCTTGAAAACCCGGGCACCCTTCTGGAAGCGCGAAACGCTGGCCAATGGCGATAAGTTCTGGGTGCAGCAACGCGAGGCCGACAACCAGAAAACCGAACAATGGGACGCACCCGCCCATACCTGAAGGAAACCCATGAGCAAAGCCGACCCGAGCAGACTGTCCGTGTCATTGCACTGCGCCGTACTTACCATATCCGACACCCGCAACGCCTCGAACGATACATCGGGCGACTACTTGGTTGAAAGTGTCATGGCCGCCGGACACCGCTGCGAAAAGCGCGCCATCAGTTCAGGCAATATCTACCAGATACGCAAGATCATCAGCGACTGGATCGCCGACGATGCCACCCAAGTCATCCTGACCAATGGCGGCACAGGTTTCAGCCACCAAAAATCGACTGCGGCGGCCATTACTCCTTTGCTGGACCAGAACATCACCGGCTTTGGCGAACTGTTCCGCCATCTTTCCTATCTGGAAATCGGCACGTCGACCCTGCAGTCCGATGCCTTTGCCGGCTCGGCAAACAACACCCTGATCTTTTGCATGCCCGGTTCGACCAATGCCTGCAAGACGGCATGGGAAGATATCATCAAAGAACAGCTCGACAGCACACATAAGCCGTGCAATTTCGGCACCCACTATCGCGCCGAGACATAACTAACGCGGCCAGCATCTCGCTGGCCTCCTTTTTGACTCTCCTATTTTTTGTGTTCCCACCATGCTTGATTTCGATGTCGCCCAGTCTCGCCTTGCCACCGCCGGCAATCCCCCAAGCAACAGCGAAAGCTGCCCATTGCATCAGGCACGAGGCCGTGTCCTGGCACAAACCCTGTTTGCCACACTAGACCTGCCGCCCGCCGACAATAGCGCCATGGATGGCTATGCCATCAGGCATGCCGACTACACGCCCGGCATGCGCTTCCCTGTTCAACAACGCTGCTTTGCAGGCGAACAGCCCCAGGCACTGCAACCCGGCAAGGCCATACGTTTATTCACCGGCAGCCTGATACCGGAGGGCGCCGATACCGTCGTCATGCAGGAAGACGGCACTGAAACCGACAATGTATTTGAGATAAATGTTGCGCCAACCAAAGGCACGCATGTGCGCCTGCAGGGCGAAGACGTACGCACGGATGACCAGTTGCTGCCCAAAGGCACATTGATACGCGCAGCCGAAATCGCGTTGCTGGCGTCACAAGGATATGCGGAAATAACGGTGTACTCTCGCCTGAAGGTCGGCATACTGACTACGGGCGATGAGCTGATCCAGCCGGGGCAGCCTCGCAGCAATGAACAAATCTACAACTCCAACGGCGCCATGCTGGCCAGCATGGTCGAAAACATGGGCGCGCATGCTGTGCATGTACTGCATGCCATGGACACCACTGAGTCGCTGCAAACCGCATTTGCAACGCTGCTTGCCGATTGCGATCTGGTGTTGACGGTAGGCGGTGTGTCGGTGGGCGAGAAAGACTTGGTGAAGCCGACCATAGAACAGTTGGGCGGCACGATGGATTTATGGCGCGTCCGCATGAAGCCCGGCAAACCCGTGGCGTTGGCGCATGCGCAGGGCAAGCCTATTGTCTGCTTGCCGGGTAATCCGGTATCAGCATTTGCGGTGTTTGCGGTTCTGGTTTCGCCGTTGATACGGAATATGCAGGGGCGCGCACAGGTTTTACCGGCTTTGCAGTATGGGAAGCTGGCGACCGAGAAGACGTTCAATGACAAGCGCGAGGAGTTCTTGCGGGTCCAGGTGGAGTTCAATGCCCAGGGGTTGGGTGGGCTGAAGCCTTATCCGCTGCAGGGGTCGGGGATTATCAGTTCTTTGCCGTGGGCCGGGGGTTTTGCACGGATTCCGGCTGAGACTTTGATTCAAGATGGGGATGTGGTGCCTTATTACGATCTGCAGCATTGGTTGGCTTAAGATTGGTTTCTGATGCCTTGCTGCGCTGTGTGTGTGCTGCTTAGGCGTCTATTACTGCCCTGACTTCTCTTAAACACGCCACTGGTGCGGTGAAGGGGATATGGGCTCCTCGTGGCCTGATTCGGCGCCCTGCGCGCCGAACAGCGTAGCCTCGTTCGTCCAGCCCGTTCGGGCTTCCCTTCACGTCCGGCCCGCTGAGGCCCCGAAAGTCGCCCATATCCCCATCACAGCACCAGTGGCGTGTTTAAGAGAAGTCAGGGCAGGAATAGACGCCTAAGCAGCACACACACAGCGCAGCACGGCATCAGAAACCAATCTTAAGCCAACCAATGCTGCAGATCGTAATAAGGCACCACATCCCCATCTTGAATCAAAGT